>JBOGZI010000092.1:0-3403 GCA_050697275.1 Solirubrobacterales bacterium
GGCCGTCGCCTCCCAGCTCTCGGTCGCGAGGCGGATGCCGACTACCGCGGCCCCGAGCGCGAGCGCCAGTAGGAGCTGCTCTGCCCCGCCGAATTCGGACGGACCGCCGCTGAAGCGGTTGACCGAGAGGGCGAAGAGTGCGGCGAGGGCAGCGAGGGCGAGGACGGCGATCCCGATCCGCCGCCGCTGACTGGAGCCGGCCGCCATCAGGAGCGCAGCCGGGCGGCGAACCGGCGGTAGTCGGCCGCGTCGGCCCTGGTCGGCACCAGCGTCTGGCGCACCGACGCGCGCATGGTGGAGAAGAACAGCAGCCCTGCCAGAAGCGCGGCCAGCACGTACGAGCCCGAGGAGACCAGCGCGGCCCCCAGCGTGCCGTGATCCGGGACCACCAGGAGGTAGGCGACCAGGGTCGCGGGGAAGCTGACCATCCCGACCGCCAGCGCCTGACGGCGGTGGCCGCGCCCGGTGAACGCGGCGACCATCACCCGGCCGATCCCGAGCAGCGCGACACCCGGCAGCATGATCAGCCCGTACTCCGTGGTGCGGCTGAAGTCCCCTCCCCAGATCGCCGGGACCGCGAGCAGGAAGACCCCGAGCCCGACCGCCGCCGCGAACGAGACGAGGACGGCGTGCCGGACGGCGCTCGCCGCCGTCTTCTCACCGACCTGAAGCCCCTCCTCCGGAGCGCGGCGGTGCAGCGCCGCCGAGCGGGGCAGCACGACGGTGGCGAGTGACTGCGGCAGGATGAAGCCCGCCGAGGTGATCGAGAGGGCGACCGCGTAGATCCCCGCATCGGCGGTGGTCGCGTAGGCGTTGAGGATGAACAGGTCGGGGCGCAGGTTGACCACCTGGAAGAGATCGTTGACCCAGGAGCGGATCCCGGTGGAGAGGGCGTGCGACAGTCCGGGCTCCTTCCGAGATGGCGAGGGGCGGGAGGCGACGACCAGCGCCCAGACGGCGCAGCCCGCTCCCCCCAGCACGTACGCCCCCGATAGTCCGTAGACCACGCCGGAGGAGCCGCCGACGATCGCGCCGAGGGTGCAGAGCAGCATCACCCCGGCCGGAGCAGAGATGGTGAGCAGGGCGTAGGCCTCGTAGCGCTCGCGGCCGAGCGCGATCGCGGGGAGGATCCACCAGAGCAGCCCGGCCGGCAGCGAGGCCATCAGCGCCGCAGCCATCGGGAAGGAGTAGCCCTCGAGGGCGCTGTCCTTGAGCAGCTCGTAGAGGAGCAGCCCGACGCCGCCGCCGGCGACGCCGAGCGCCAGCGCGGCCGGCAGGACGCGCTCCACCCCGGTGCGCACGCTCCACTCGCCGGCGCCGATCATCGCCGCGAGGCTGGTGCGAAGCCCGATCCCGGCGACGAAGACGGTGATCAGGATCACCTGGTTGGAGAGGGCGAGCAGGCCCGTCGCGTCGGGGCCGACGATGCGCGAGACCGCGATGCTGGCGATGCCGAGTGCCCCGTAGGAGGCGACCAGCGACAGCGTCGCGAGCGCGGCGCCGACGCCGAGCCCGCGGGCCTTCTCTCGCTTGCCCTCCAAGCGCGGGACCTAGTGCTCGCTGCGTGCGCGCTCCGGGCCCTGCTCCGCCTCGCGCGAGGCCCGCGCGCGAGCTCGGCGCATCAGCCTGCGACCCGGCCGCCTCGCCTCGACCTCCGCCCCCCGGCGGAGGTAGTCGCCGCGGGAGAGGTAGTGCTCCAGCAGCACGTAGAGCACGATGAAGGCGTAGCGGCTCCCCATCTCCCGCAGGTCGAGCTTGGTCGTCCCGGACTTGCGGCCGTGCCAGGAGATCGGGACGACCCCGTAGCTGTGTCCGCGCACGATCGCCTTCAGCGGCAGCTCGACGGTCAGGTTGAAGTGGTTGGCGAGCAGCGGCTGCACTGTCTCGATCACCTCGCGCCGGTAGGCCTTGAAGGCGTTGGTCGTGTCGTCGTAGCCGTGGCGGAAGAGCGCTCGGATGCCCCAGTTCACGATCCGGTTGAGGACGAGCTTGAATCGCGGATAGTCGACTACCCGGTTGCCCCCGGCAAACCGCGACCCGAAGGCGCAGTCGTATCCGTCCTCGAGCACCCGGTGGTAGCGGACCAGGTCCTCCGGGTCATCGGAGCCGTCAGCCATCATGATCGCCACCGCGTCGCCCTGATAGCGGTCGAGGCCGGCGCGGATCGTGAGGCCGAAGCCGCGGCTGTAGTGCGAGCGACAGCAGTGGATGCGCTCGTTCGAGCTGGCCAGGTCCTCGACCACGGCGCTCGTCCCGTCGACGCTGGCGTCGTCGATCACGATCAGCTCGTAGTCGATCTCGGCGCGATCGAGGACGTCCGCGGTGTCGCGCACCGAGGCAGCGATCGACCCGGCCTCGTTGTGGTCCGGGATGACGACCGAGAGCCTCATGCCGGCGCGCCCCCCGAGCGCTCGGCGCACGCGTCGTGGGTGACGATCGCTCGCCGCATGGCCGGGTGACCGTACAGGATGGCGCTCGGCAGGCACGACGGTGCGATCACGACCCCACCGGCAGCGAATAGAAGTCCACGCGCAGCTCATCGCCCCCCGCGAGCGGGCCCGAATCCCGCTCGAAGCTGACCGTGCCGGCGCCGGGGGCAAGGGCGAACTCCCCGGGGAAGTCGACGCGGCTGTCTGCCCTCAGCAGCAGTCCGTCGCGTGCCGTCTCGGGAACGATCCGGAACCTCTCGGAGCCATTGAAGATGACGTAGCGGGGCTTCGCGCGATAGAGGAGGGTGCGCAGGCGCTCGATTCCGGACGGCGCCAAGCCCTCGACCCGGGCGAAGACGAGTTGATCCGGGCGGCTCGGGCGGGGGACGGTGACCTCCTCGCCGTAGCGGGGGGTCGCGGATCCGGTCGGCCGCGGCTCCCCGCAACGATCGTTCGTCTTGCCGAGGATCTGGTACAGCGGGGTGACGAGCAGGGAGCGATAGTTGCAGAGCATCGCCAGGCTCTGCGCCGGAGCGTCGTAGGCGGCGAACCGGCCGTCGATCGAGACCCTGGGGTCGAGCTGGCCCGGGGGAGTGCCCGGGATGCCGGCGTATCTGACGATCCGCGAGGGCCCCTCGGCCGAGGCGAGCGACTCCGCGTTCGCCTCGTCGAGGTCGGACGTGTACGTGGAGTAGGCCTGGAAGACGGGTAGGGGTGTCCAGTCGAGCCCGTACGCCCAGGCGAGCGAGACCTCGATCGGGTCGACGTGGACGGTCTCGTTGCGAAGCAGCGAGATGGCCTTGTGATCGAGCCCGTAGCGCTCGGCGAGCGAAGCCCTCGCCTCTTCACGCGCCCGGTCCCTCTCGCCGGGGTCGAGGAACGTGCGCGCGTCCTCGAAGGCGGTCTCGGCGCTCTCCAGGGGCTCGAAGGTCCCGCCCGGGCTGGTTCCCGAGATCGGGAACCAGAGGGCGATC
>JBOGZI010000093.1:0-14797 GCA_050697275.1 Solirubrobacterales bacterium
ACTCCACCCTGCTAGCGGGCGATGCCGCCGATGCCGTCACCGAGCTCAAGAAGGAGCCGGGAAAAGACCTGCAGATCATAGGCAGCGGGGGGCTCATCCGGTCGCTGATGCCACGGCGCCTCATCGACGAGTACCTGCTGATGATCCACCCGCTCGTCCTGGGGTCGGGGGGACGTCTCTTTGGCGACGGCATTCCCACGTCGACGCTCCGGCTCGTTGACTCCAAGCCGACGACCACCGGCGTCCTGATCGCCACCTACCAGTCTGTGGATTGACGCGGGGCGCTCAACGGCCAGACCCTCGGACCGCGTCTGAGTGCGTCGCAATCCCAAGAAGGGCGTTACGAGCGAGCCGCGGTCGAGGCGATCCTCGACCGCTCGCTCGTTGCCCATGTCGCCTTCGTCGACCGCGGTGAGCCAAGAGATCGCGGAGCTGTCATCGCTCCTGGACCTAAGCGGGCCTCGCGGGCAAAGGTTGGTCCGCACCGCTCGCCGGGTCGCGTCAACAGACCTCGTCCTCGACGACAAACAGGTCTGTCGTCTCGCGGCTCTGCAAGACGCTCGCAATCGGAAAAACACCGATAGTCCGAGAGAGGCTCGCATCGCCAGCACTGCGGGTGTCTGGGAGGACCCGCTCGACGCGATCAACACTGTCCCCTCGGACGAGGAGGAGGTCTGTGGCGGCGGTGCGGCGAGCGGGCTCGCGAGACGCTCGGTGGTCGTCCGCAGCAGTCACGCACCACCTAACAAGCGGATAATCGCTTTGCGCCCGATGCGACAGCGCCACGGACGCCCGCACATGGAGCGGAGGCCGAGCCCACTGCGTTCTGAGACAGCAGCTCCAAGAGCCGGCTCGAGGTCGCAGTCACGCCAATCTCAGACTCAGGACAGATCCTGGCCCAAACTCGGAATAGGGTGCGCCGAGCGGTCAACGACGGGAAGGGAGAGCCGGCAAATTGGAGCGACGGTCAATCAACCCGGTGCCGTGGTCGCTCAAGTTGGGATTCGACCAGGCCCAGCTGATCGAGGGGCATCGGCGGCAACTCGTTTGCGGCGGACAAGACGCGGTCGACGCCGACGGTAACGCACAGCATCCGGGCGACATGGCCGCGCAACTCGAGCTATCCCTCGAGACCTGGAGGCTGTCCTGGCCGACGCCGACATGACCCTCGCCAACGTCGTCCGGCTCAACGTTTACACGACCGACTTCGACGAGCTGGTCAAGCATTGGCCAACTCTCATGGACCGTTTCGCGAAATCGGATGCTTGCTTTGTGACCAGCCTGCTCGGAGTCACGCGCCTATTCACGCCAGAGCTTCTCGTCATGCTCGAGGCAACGGCGGTCGACTGACCGAGATCGAGGCGAAGGGAGAGTGGCGAGCTGGTCGATGTGCTCTCCATCCTCGGAGAGCAGGCAGACGTCGAGCTTTTTGCGACTGAGATCGAGTCCAGCGTGCAACATGTCGAGCGGGTCCTCCTCGGTGCTCGTTTGGCGGTGAACACGGCAAGCGTGTCACCGGCGGGGGACCCTTCTTCATGGCAGTCCAAAGCGCAACCCGTCATCCACCTTCCGGGTGACTAGAAGGGGAGCGTGCACTGCCCTCGGCTGAGTGAGTTACCTCTCCCGCTTCATGTTCACCGACCTGGCGCTAGTCAGCCCACCAGTCGCGCTGGCCCTCGACGTCTTCGCGCGGAGCCTCGCCGAGATTGGGCGCGCCGATGACGAGGATCTCGAGGCCCTCCGGCCCGGCCTCGTAGCCTCGCCACGTACCGGGCGGGACGCGCACCGCGTCCCACTCCTTGAGCTCGACGATCTCGTCGTCGAGCTTCATCCGCCCGCTCCCGCGCAGGACCACGTACACCTCCTCCTGCTTCTTGTGCGTGTGGCCGTACGGGAAGCGATAGCCGGGCGGGACGCGCTGGTAGCTCAGGCCGGATTCCTCGAGCTCGAGCGCCACGGTCGCCAAGCGGAACTCCAGGTCCGGCGCGCCGTCGAACCTGGACCCGAGGTCCTCTAGGTCCTCCCTGAGGTTCCTGAGCGTGAACGGCACGGCCGCAATCCTATGGTGCCCTGGTTGGGTCGCCGATCTGATGCGTCAAGCACCTCTCTAAGCAGCAACCCGCGGCCGCAGCCGACTAATCGGGCCTCACCTCCGGGTGCTCGCGATACCACTCCAAAGTTCGGTTGAGGCCCTCGCGCAGGTCGACCAGGGGCTCCCAGCCGACGACCTCGCGGATCTTGGCCGAGTCCAGGTACTGGCGCTCGATCTCGCCCTCGGGGTTGCCCTCCCCCTGGAAGTCGGGCTCGACCCCGGTGCCGGCGAGCTCGCAGACGAGCTCGACCACCTCGCGGACCGAATTCGGCCGCCCCCAGCCGGCGTTGAGCGCCTCGCCGCCGCCCCGGCCCGCGGCGAGCGCCTCGGCGATCGCAAGGTAGGCGCGGGCGACGTCCTCGACGTAGAGGAAGTCGCGCTCCGGCGTGCCGTCCGAGCGGATCGCCGGCCGGCGGCCGTCCAGGGCGGCGGTCACGGTCTCGGGGATCAGCCGCGAGAAGTTGAGGTCGCCGCCGCCGTAGATGTTGGCGAACCGGGTTACCGCGACGGGCAGCCCGAAGGTGTGCCAGTAGCTTCGCGCGATCAGGTCGGCGGCGGCCTTGGAGACGTCGTAGGGAAAGAGCGGCTGGAGGGCGTCGCCCTCGGTGTAGGGCAGCTTCTCGTGCGGGCCGTAGGCCTTGTCGGAGGAGGCGACCACCACCCGCTGGACGCGCCCGAGGCGGCAGGCCTCCATCAGCGTCCAGGTCCCCTCGATGTTCGTCTCGAAGGTGGGGACCGGGGACGCGTTCGCGTCGCCCACGATCGCCTGCGCCGCGAGGTGGAAAACCGCCTCGACCGAGTTCCCGTCTATCGCCCGGGCGAGCGCCTCGCCGTCGCGAAGGTCGCCGGCCACGTCCGTGACCTCACCCTGGATCCCGAGCAGCTCGAGACCGGACGGGCGCGCGGTCTCGCGATCGAAGGCGACCACCTCGTGGCCCTCGTCGACGAGCAGCTTGGCGAGCCACGAGCCCGCGAAGCCGCGGGCGCCGGTGACTAGCGCCTGCATCGGGAGCGGCCGGGCGCTCAGCCGCCCGCTACGGCGGGAAGGATGGTCACCTCGTCACCGTCGGAGACGGCGGTGTCGAGCCCATCCTGGAAGCGGATGTCCTCACCGGAGACGTAGACGTTGACGAACCGCCGCAGATCCCCGTCCTGGGTGATGCGCTCGCGCAGACCGTCGTGCTGGTCGAAGACCGCATCCAGGGCCTCACCCACGGTGGACCCGTCCACCTCCAGCTCGGACTCCCCGCCCGTCGCGGCGCGAAGCTGCGCCGGGATCTTCACCGTGACGGACATCTCGGCCGAAGATCTTAGTCCCAGCTAGACCGCGACCTCGGCCGACTCGAGCTTGCGCTCGAAGTCCTCCGTGGTGGGCTCGATCTCCTCCATGCGGAAGGACTCGCGGGCCGCATCGAGTGTCTTCAGGCCCTCCCCGGTGATGTACGCGACCACCGTCTCGCCTGGGTCGATCGCACCGCGCTGGGCCAGCTTGGCGAGCACGCCGATCGTGACCCCGCCGGCGGTCTCGGTGAATACGCCGGTCGTCTCAGCGAGCAGCTTGATCGCGGCGCGGATCTCGTCATCGGAGACCGACTCGATCGCCCCTCCGGTCTCGCGCGCCAGCTCGAGCGCGTAGGGGCCGTCGGCGGGATCGCCGATCGCGAGGCTCTTGGCGATCGTCTCGGGCTTCTGCGGCTTGCAGACGTCGGTGCCCTCGGCGAAGGCGGTCGCGACCGGCGAGCAGCCCTCCGGCTGAGCGCCGCAGAAGGTCGGCAGCTCCCCCGCGACCAGGCCCAGGTCGAGCCACTCGGAGATGCCGCTCCCCAGCTTCGTGAACAGCGAGCCGGAGGCGATCGGGCAGACGATGCGGTCCGGAAGGGACCAGCCGAGCTGCTCGATCGTCTCGTAGGCGAGCGTCTTCGAGCCCTCGGCGTAGTAGGGGCGCAGGTTGACGTTGACGAACGCCCAGGGCCGCGACTGCGCGAGCTCGGTGCAGAGCCGGTTGACGTCGTCGTAGGTCCCGCTCACCCCGACCAGCTTCGTGCCGTAGATCCCGGTCGCCAGCAGCTTCTGCTCCTCGAGATCGGCGGGGACGAAGACGTAGGAGTCGAGCCCCGCCGCCGCGGCGTGGGCCGCGACAGCGTTGGCGAGGTTGCCGGTGGAGGCGCAGGCGACGGTCTCGAAGCCGAGCTCCTTCGCCTTGGCGATCGCCACCGCCACCACCCGGTCCTTGAAGGAGTGGGTCGGGTTGGCGGCATCGTTCTTGATCCAGAGCTCCCCGAGCCCGAGGCGCTCGGCGAGCCGGTCGGCGCGGATCAGCGGGGTGAGCCCGGGCTCCAGCGGGTCGCCGGGACGCCCCTCGAACGGCAGGAAGTCCCCGTAGCGCCAGATCCCCCGCGAGCCGGCCGAGATCCTGCGCCGAGCCTCCGCCGGGTCGAGCGAGCTGAAGTCGTAGCTCACCTCCAGGGGGCCGAAGCAGTTCTCACAGACGAAGGTGGCCTCGAGCGGATAGCTCGACCCACATTCCTTGCATTTCAGAGCTGACAGAGCCATCGAGTTCCCTTCCTTATGAAGAAACCTCCGCCTTCGATGGGGGCAGAGGTCTCCTGGGAACTCTCCCCCACATCTTCCAGGTCATCGTTGCCTGCTGGAGTTGGCACCTTCCTCGGAGCTCGTCCGAGGGGGTTGCCGGGGCTTCACTGGGCCAGTCCCTCCACCCCTCTTGATGTGGCGGCTATGTGGCGCCGGAATATAGCAGCGCCCACGCACGGCGAAAAGCGGGAACCGTGATGCGTTTCAGGCGTGCCGGTTCCGTAAAGTCCTCAAGGTGACCGTAGAAGCGACGAGCAAGACAGGTGCCGAGGATGCCGAACCTCCCTCGTCCCAGACTGCGCCGCACTCGCGCCGGCGAGCTCGTCGCGCCGCTGCCGCCTGAGCCGGAGACCCCCAAGGTCGAGGAGATCGCGGCCGAGGGGCTGCGCTGGGTGAAGATCGACCAGCCCGGCCAGCTCGAGCAGGCCTGGCTCGAGGAGAACTTCGACTTCCACGCCCTCGACTTCGAGGACGTCCTCTCGCCCAACCAGCGGCCGAAGATCGACGAGTACGACGACTACCTGTTCATCGTCCTGCACTTCCCGGTCTTCGACAGCGCCGCCCGCCGGCTCGGCGCGGGAGAGCTCGACCTCTTCGTCGGGCCCGGGTTCCTGATCACGATCCCGAACCAGCCGCTGCAGCCGGTCGAGTACCTGTTCGAGCGCTGCCGTCAGAAGGAGGAGATGCGGGACCAGCTCTTCTCGCGCGGGTCGGGATACCTGCTCTACCGGCTGGTCGACGACGGCTTCGACTACTGCTTCCCGATGCTGCGCAAGATCGGCAACAAGCTCGACGCGCTCGAGCAGGAGATCTTCGCCGGCCGCTCCGAGGAGATCGTGCGGGACATCTCCAACGCGAAGCAGGAGATCATCAACTTCCGCAAGGTGATCCGGCCCCAGCGGCCGGTGCTCAGGGACCTGGAGAAGGTGAAGGGCCGCTACCTCGCGCCCGAGCTCGACCTCGAGATCTACTTCGACGACATCGTCGACGCCCAGGAGCGGATCTGGGACATGCTCGAGAACTACAAGGAGGTCGTCGAGGCGCTCGAGGACACCAACGAGTCGGTGATCTCCCACCGGGTCAACGACATCCTCCGCGTGCTCACCGCGATCAGCGTCATCGTCCTGCCGCTGACGATGATCGCCAGCGTCTTCGGCATGAACGTCGGTCTCCCCGGAGGGGGCGAGCCGCCCGGCGGCGCCTCGACCAGCTTCTGGGTGATCATCGGCGTGATGGTGGCCATCTTGGTCGGGATGGTCACCTACTTCCGCCGCCGCGGCTGGCTCTAGGGGCCACAAGGCCGCTGTATTCAGGAGCGTAGGGCGAAGCCCGTAGCGACTTGCACTGGGCGGCCGCACGTGGCCCCGCCTGATGGCGAAGCCGTCCTACGATCTCTCATGTGGCCAACCAGCGGATCTGGGCGCCGTGGCGCCTCGACTACGTGAAGGACGCGAGCAAGGACTCGGCCGACGAGTGCATCTTCTGCGCCGCCCTCGAGGCCGGCGACGACGAGGCCAGCCTGATCGTGCACCGCGGCGAACGCGCCTTCGTGATCCTCAACAAGTTCCCCTACACCAACGGGCACCTGATGGTGGCTCCCTACGACCACGTCGCCACCCTCCCCGAGCTCGATGCCGACACCGTCGCCGAGGTGATGGCGCTCACCCAGCGGGCGATGGAGACGCTCGAGGAGCGCTACTCGCCCCACGGCTACAACGTCGGCTTCAACCAGGGGCGGGTGGCCGGCGCCGGGGTCGAGCACCACATCCACATGCACGTGGTTCCGCGCTGGGGCGGCGACACCAACTTCATGCCGGTGCTCGCCGACACCCGGGTGATGCCCCAGAGCCTCGAGCAGAGCTATGCGGCGCTGCAGGGCGCCTTCGCCTGAGCGCGCCGCATAACCTGCTGACGTGTCGATCACGGCGCCCCCGGCCTCGATCTTCAAGGCCTACGACATCCGCGGCATCCACGGCGAGGAGATGGATGCCGAGACCGCCTACCTGATCGGCCGTGCCTTCGCCCGGGTGCTGGGGCGGCTTCGCGGCAAGGATCCCTCCGACCTTCGGGTGGGGCTGGGCCGTGACATGCGGCTCAGCGCTCCGGAGATGTCGGCCCGCGTCCGCGACGGCCTCACCGACGAGGGGGCCGACGTGATCGACGCCGGCCGGATCGGGACCGAGATGGCCTACTTCCTGGTCGGCTCGCGCGAGCTCGACGGCGGGGCGATGGTGACCGCCTCGCATAACCCGAAGCCGTACACGGGGGTGAAGCTGATCCGGGAGGGGGCCTTGGCCCTCTCCGGCGATGCGGGCATCCCCGACGTCCGTGCTGAGATCGAGGCCGGGCTGCCCGAGCCGCCGGGCGGCGGCTCGGTCGAGGAGGTCGAGATCTATGAGGAGTTCCACGCCCACATGCTCGGCTTCGTCGACCCTGCCGCGATCGGGCCGCTGCGCGTGCTCGCCGACGGCGGCAACGGGATGGCGGGACCGATGGTCGGCCCGCTGCTCGAGCGCCTCGATCTGGACCTGGTCACCACCTACTGGGAGCCGAACGGCGAGTTCCCGGATCGCGAGCCCAACCCGCTGCTCGAGGAGAACCGCCGCTACATCGTCGAGCGGGTCCGCGAGGAGGAAGCCGACCTGGCGATCGCCTGGGACGGAGACGGCGACCGCTGCTTCTTCATCGACGGGACCGGCAGCTTCTGCGACGGCGACTTCGTCTGCGCCCTGCTCGCCCGCGCGGCGCTGCAGAAGGATCCGGGCGCCACGATCCTCTACGACCCCCGCTCGAGCAGAGCGGTGCCGGACACCGTCGCGGCCGCCGGTGGCCGCTCCGACCTGAGCCGGGTGGGTCACGCCTTCTTCAAGATCCGAATGCGCGAGACCGGCGCCGCCTTCGGCGGCGAGGTCTCCGGCCACTACTACTTCCGCGACTTCTTCTGCGCTGATTCGGGCACGATCCCGGCACTGCTGATGCTGGAGCTGGTCTCTCGCGAGGAGCGGCCGCTCGAGGAGCTGATGGCGGAGTTCCGCTCCCGCTACTTCATCTCCGGCGAGATCAACTCCGAGGTCTCGGACCAAGAGGGAAAGATGCGCGAGATCGAGCAGCGCAACGACGACGCCGAGATCAGCCATCTCGACGGCGTTTCGGTCGACTACCCCGACTGGCACTTCAACGTACGGCCCTCCAACACCGAGCCCCTGCTGCGGCTCAACCTCGAGTCGCTCGTCTCCCGTGACCACATGACCGAGAAGCGGGACGAGGTGCTGGCGCTGATCCGCGCATGAGCGATGAGCGGGTAAGGGTTGCCAAGGCGACGGCGCCCTTACCCGGCACCCCCGGAGGCGAAGCCGAGGAGGTGGCCGGTTGATGCCGAAGGGGATCGCGCCTGACGTCTGGCAGCGCATCCTCGACGCCGGGATCCAGACGCTTCGCATCCCGACCCCGTTCCAGGTCGGTCGGGTGAACTGCTACCTGGTCGAGGACGACCCGCTCACCCTGATCGACGCCGGGCCCAACTCCGGCAAGGCGCTCGACGAGCTCGAGCACCAGCTCGAGGCACTCGGCCGCCGGATCGAGGAGATCGAGCTGGTCATCCTCACCCACCAGCACATCGACCACCTCGGCCTGGTGGACATCGTCGCCCGCCGCGCCAGCGCGGAGGTCGCCGCGATCGACGTCGTCGTCCCGTTCGTGGAGCACTACGGCGAGGACGCGGAGTGCGACGACCGCGAGGCGGCGGCCCTGATGCTCAGGCACGGGATCCCGGAGGACGTGGTCAGGGCGCTGCAGACGGTCTCCGCCAGCTTCCGCGCCTGGGGCTCGAAGGCGAAGGTGACCCGGCCGCTCCACGACGGCGAAGCGCTGAAGCTGCGCGACCGCACCCTGGAGGTGCTGCACCGTCCCGGGCACAGCCCCTCCGACACCGTCTTCTGGGACGCGGAGCGGCGCATCCTGATCGCCGCCGACCACCTGATCAAGCACATCTCCTCGAACCCGCTGATCTCCCGTCCACTGGATGGCTCGGGCGAGCGCCGCCAGGCGCTGGTCGAGTACCTCACCTCGCTGAAGCGGACCCGTGAGCTGCCCGCCGAGATCGTGCTCTCCGGTCACGGCGAGCCGATCACCGACCACGTCGCGCTGATCGACGAGCGCTTCGCGCTGCACCAGCGGCGGGCGGAGAAGCTCTACGGCCTGATCGCCGAGCAGCCGCGCACCGGCCACGAGCTCGCCCAGGCGCTCTGGGGCAACGTCGCCGTGACCCAGGCCTTCCTCACCCTCTCCGAGGTGATCGGACACGTCGACCTGCTCGTCAACGCGGGGCAGGTGCGCGAGATCGCCGACGCGGATATCGTGCGCTACGAGACGACCTCGAGGACCGCGGTGGAGGACCCGGGAGACCTGATCCCGGGCGGTAACCCGGCCTCGGACGAGGGTTAGGAGAGAGCGTGCCGCCGACGATCGCCCCCGCGCAACGGGAGCCCGCTCCCGCCGCCCCCGCGAAGCCGCTCACCCCGGGCGCGGCGAAGAAGCGGATGCTGATCATCGTCAACCCCTATGCGACGACGGTCTCCGACCGCCTCAAGAACCTGGTCGTCTACGCGCTGCAGGCCCGCTACGACGTCGAGGCCGTCGACACCGAGGCCTCCGAGCACGCGATCGAGATCGGCCGCGAGGCTCGAACCGGCGGCTACGACATCGTGGTCGCCTTCGGCGGCGACGGGACCCTGAACGAAGTGGCGAACGGGCTGGCCGGCACCGACGTCCCCGTCTCGGTGCTGCCCGGCGGCTCGACCAACGTCGTCTGCCGCACGCTCGGGATCCCCAACGACGTGGTCGACGCGACCGAGCACCTGATCGCCCTCGCCGACGAGTTCCACCCGCGCAAGATCGACCTCGGCCGCTGCAACGGACGGCGCTTCGTATTCGCCTGCGGGATCGGTCTCGACGCCACCGTGGTGAGGCGTGTGGACGCCCGTCCGCGCCTCAAGGCACGAGCTCGGCAATGGTTCTACACCTGGGCCGCGATCTCGGGGTTCTACAGGGAGTATCTGCGCGATCCCGTGCGCCTCGAGCTCGAGATCGGCGACCGGCGGGTCGACGGGGTCACCGCGATCGCCCAGAACTCGGATCCCTTCACCTACTTCGCCGACATCCCGATGCGGATCTGCGAGGACATCGGCCTGGACGACGGCACCCTCTCCTTCGCCGTGCTGGGACGGGCGGCCCAGCGCGACATGGTGCCGATCGCCGCCCGCGTGCTGAGCCGCCGGCTCAGGACCGTCAAGCACCGGCAGATCGAGGAGTTCGACGACGTCACCGAGGCGACGGTGCGGTCGACCTCGAAGGACGAGTCCGGCTACCCGCGGCCGCTGCCGGTCCAGGTCGACGGCGACTACATCGGCGAGTACGCGGAGCTCGAGTTCTCGGTCGAGCCCAGGGCGCTCACCGTCGTCGCCTGACCCGCTCCGCCGTTATTTCTTCTTCTTCTTCTTGCTCAAGGTGACGGTGAACTTGACCTTGGCGACCCCGGCGGCGCACTCCTCGGCGGCGGCGAAGTTATAGACCGCCAGGCCCCTGATCTTCCTCGCGCCGACATAGCGGCCGGTGATCTTGTCGATCTTGGTGCCGAGGAATGTCCTGGTGAAGCTGAAGGCGCCACCCTTGCTGAGTGGCTTCACCGGCTCCTCGTCCTCGAGGGTGAAGACCGGGGGCGAGAGGCAGAAGCCGCGGCGGATGACCGGCTCGGTGAGCAGCGTGACCTTGCCCTTCTTGATCCGGAACTCGAGCCTGCGGTGATCGACGTTGACGCTCTCCTGGACCGTCTTGCCCCTGAAGGTGCCGCTCTTGAACTCGAGCTTGGAGCCCTTCTTCTGCGCCGCCGCCAGTGCCGGGCCCCAGGCGAGCAGCAGGGCAAGACCCGCCGCGGCGAGCGGCAAGGCCCACCTGGCCCTGGCCCTCCTCTGCTTCGTCCCGGCTTCGTCCATGGGCGCCGTCAGAACGACACTACCGCGTTGGCCAGCGGGTTTCCGCCCGGAAATTGCGATCGAGATACGCCGAAGTGGCAGCGGTTAGCGTTGCGGCCGTGCCCGAAGCAGAGCCCGACTGCCGCTTCTGCCAGATCGTCGCCGGCGACGAGGCGGCGCACCTCATCTTCGAGGACGAGACCTCGATCGCCTTCCTCGACAAACGCCCCCTCTTCCATGGCCACAGCCTGCTGGTGCCGCGCGAACACCGCGAGACGCTCGGCGACCTCGACGACGAGCTGACCGGCGCCCTCTTCGCCACCGCCAGGCTGCTCTCGGTCGCGGTGCCGGAGGCGATGGGCAAACCCGGATCCTTCGTCGCGCTCAACAACCGGGTCAGCCAGAGCGTCCCGCACCTGCACGTGCACGTCGTGCCGCGTCGCCCCAAGGACGGCCTGTGCGGGTTCTTCTGGCCTCGCACCAAGTACGAGTCCGAGGCTGAGATGCGACGGGTGGCCTCCCGCGTGCGGAAGGCGGTCGAGCGGCTTACTTGAGCTTGCGCTTGGCGGTCGCGGGCGAGCCGAAGGGGACCGTGCCCTCGACGGTCACCTTGGCCTTGTTCTTCTTGCCGAGCCGCTTCTTCCCGGCCTTGGTGAGCTTGACCCGCACGGTGCGCCTCGCCCCCGCGGCGAGGTTGATGCCGGTGACCTCGCCCAGCCTCCTCTTGCCGAGCCTCGCCTCGAGCTCGACACCCTGGCTCGCGCTCGTCGCCTGAACCCGGACCGGCAGCTTGCCCTTGCGGGCGACCTTGTCCAGGTTCTTCGAGAGCACCTTGAGCGCGAGGCTCGGCCGGGGCTGGGGAGTCCCGTTGGCGGAGACGGCGAGCGTGGCGATCATCGTGCTCGGGTGGATCGTGCAGATGAAGGTGTAGGTGCCGGTGGTCAGGAACTGGGTGCCGTCCAGCTGGGCAGTGCCGGTGCCGATCGTGGGCGACTCGAACAGCGGCCGGCCGTCGGGCCCGTTGGCCGAGGCTGTGGCGTTGTGCTGGTTCACCCCCGTGTTCTGGAGCAGCGGGCGATCCCCCTGGTCCATGGTGTAGACCGGCTTGGAGAAGACGTTGTCGGAGGCGACGATCGTCTCAGCGACCGCGAACGCCGTGGCGGCGGCGATCAGCGCGGCCAGGACGGCCGCGAGAGCGATCACCCCGAAGATCCCTCGCCTCTTCCCGCGCTTCACCACTTCGAGTTATACGGAAAAGCTGTGCGGAGGGATTGCGGATCGGCGGGCGCCGAGCTCAACCCGTCGGGGTGACCCGGTAGGCGTCGAACACGGAGTCGATGTTGCGCAGGCGGGAGATGCACTGCTTGAGCTGCTCGGTGTCCCCCACCTCCACCACGAAGCGGTTCTTCACCATCGGGTGCTTGGTCGCGCAGCGGGCCTCGAGGATGTTGAGACCCGCCTCGGCGAAGGTCCGGGAGAGGTCCTCGAGCAGCCGGGTGCGGTCCCAGGCATCGACCTGGAGCTCCACCCGGTAGGAGGACTCGTTGTCGCCGTCCCAGCTCACCTCGGTGAACCGCTCCGGCGCCTTCTTCAGCGCAGCGACGTTGCGGCAGTCCTCGCGGTGGACGGTGATCCCCCTCCCCAGCGAGACGTAGCCGACGATCTCGTCGCCCGGCACCGGCCGGCAGCACTTGGCCAGGCGCACGGCGACGTCGTCCACGCCCTTCACCTTGATCCCGAAGTCCGTCGCCTCGCGCGTGCGCTGCCGGGCGTCGTCGGTGCCCTTGATCAGCCCCTCGGCCGGCTCCTCCTCGACGGCCTCGCCCCGCTTGAGACGCTGCATCACCTTGTTCGCGACCGTCTTGGTCGAGATCTTCGCCTGGCCGAGGGCGATGTAGAAGTCGTCGGCCTTGCGGAAGCCCATCTCACGGATCACCTCCGCGAACAGCGGCGAGCCCGCCACCTTGGAATGGGGCAGGCCACGCTTCTTGAGCGCGTCCGCGAGCTGCTTCCGGCCACGGCGCTCGGCGTCCTCGCGGCCCTCCCGCTGGAACCAGGCGCGGATCTTGTTGCGCGCGCGGCTCGTCCGCACGAGCTTCAGCCAGTCGCGCGAGGGGCCGCGGCCCTGCTTCGCGGTCATCACCTCGACGATGTCGCCGCTGCGCAGCTGGTAGTGGAGAGGGACGATCTTGCCGTTCACCTTGGCGCCGACGCAGCGGTGCCCGACGTCGGTGTGGATCGAGTAGGCGAAGTCGAGCGGGGTCGAGCCCGCCGAGAGGTTCTTGACCTCGCCCTTCGGCGTGAAGACGAAGACCTCGTCCTCGAACAGGTCGACCTTGAGCGCCTCCAGGAACTGCTTCGGGTCCGCCTCGCCCTCGGCCTCGAGCAGCTGGCGCAGCCAGGTCATCTCCCCCTCGCCGGAAGAGAGACCCTCCTTGTAGACCACGTGGGCGGCGATCCCGTACTCGGCCAGCTCGTGCATATCGGGGGTGCGGATCTGGATCTCCAGCGGCCTGCCCTCGGGGCCGATCACGGTGGTGTGCAGCGCCTGGTAGGCGTTGCCCTTGGGCATCGCCACGAAGTCCTTGAAGCGGCCCGGCATCGGCTTCCAGAGCGAATGCACGATCCCGATCGCCCCGTAGCAGTCCTTGACCGAGCCGACCAGAACGCGCATCGCGGTCAGGTCGAAGATCTCGTTGAACTCCCGTCCCTTGCGGGTCATCTTCGTGTAGATCGAATAGAAGTGCTTGGCGCGGCCTGAGATCTCGGCCTCAATGCCCACCTTCTTCAGCTCGCTGGCGAGGAACTTCCCGGCCTTGGTCACGTAGCGCTCCCGCTCTGCCCGCTGCTGAGAGACGAGGTCCTTGATCTCGTCGTATTTGCGCGGGTGCAGGGTGGCGAAGGCGAGGTCCTCCAGCTCCCACTTGATCGCGTGGATGCCGAGCCGGTGGGCGAGCGGGGCGAAGATCTCGAGCGTCTCGCGCGCCTTCTCCTGCTGCTTCTGCTTCGGCAGCGCGTCGAGGGTCCGCATGTTGTGGAGGCGGTCGGCCAGCTTGATCAGGATCACCCTGACGTCGGTGGCCATCGCCACCATCATCTTCCGGTAGTTCTCGGCCTGGCGCTCGTCGCGGCTCTTGAAGGTGATCTCGGTGAGCTTGGTGACCCCGTCCACCAGCTGGGCGATCTCCTCCCCGAAGCGATCGCGCACCTCCTCCAGGCTCGCGCTGGTGTCCTCGACGGTGTCGTGAAGCAGCGCCGCGCAGAGAGTGGCGGTGTCGAGCCGCAGCCCGGCGCAGATCCGCGCCACTCCGAGGGGGTGGGTGATGAAGTCCTCGCCGGACTTGCGCTCCTGGCCCTCGTGGCTCTCGCAAGCGAAGGCGAAGGCGCGCTCGATCTCCTCGCGCTCGATCGGACGGCCGGCCTCGGAGGCGTGCTCCTCGATCACCGCGAAGAGGTCGCCGAGCAGCGCGCGCTGCTCGGAGCTCAGCTCCTTCGTGATCGCGTCCGCCCGCGGCGTCCGCGCCCGCCCGGTGGGCTCCCCGACGCGCAGATGGCCACGCCGGTCCTCCGCGGCGGTGCCCTCGGCGGGGACCGCCTCGCCGTCCTTCAGCTCTGTGCTCTGTTTCGCAGGTATCGGGTGCCTTCCTCGTGCCTGGCGAGGCAGGCCGCATAGGCCCGCGATCGCTCCAGCTCGGTCCCCTCCGAGGATAAGACCCGCAGGCCCGGGGCGACGCGATCCGACCGCCACTCGCAGAGCCCCAACTCGCTCAGCACCGCGATGCAGCGAGCGGCGACCTCGGCGCTGCGCGGGTGCGTGCCCGGCCCCGCGAGCAGGTCCCGGAGGGCATCGCCCGATGCCTCCCCCCCGGCCCGGCCGAGCCCCCGCCAGAGCTGCTCGATCGGGCCTCGCAGGCGCCATTCGGCGCCCAGACAGCGCTCGGCGACCTCCAGCTCGGAACGACCCCAGGCGAGGTGGAGGAAGCCGGCCGCGAACGGCGCCGATCCGGCCAGGCCGGCGCGGCCGGCCGCCGCCAGGTGCGCCAGGCCCTCGAACGGCGGGGGGTCGACCACGACCACGTGCTGGAAGCGCCGGGCCGCCTCCGGGCGCCGCACCAGGGCGCCCCAGTCGGCCAGAGCGAGGCCG
>JBOGZI010000094.1:0-7685 GCA_050697275.1 Solirubrobacterales bacterium
CCGCCCAGGCCCCGGCGCCTCCCCCGGCGCCTCCGGCTCCCCCCACCTTCGCCTCGCAGGCGCCGCTCGATCTGAACGTCTCTCCGTCGGGGATCGACGTCTCCCCGCCCACCACGGTGATCCAGCCCCCGACCCCGCCGGTCAACCCCGCGCCACCCTCGGGCGCCCGCCGCGAGGCCCGCCAGCGCCAGGCCGCGGCGCAGAAGTCGGGGGCGGACTCCGGGGAGGAGGGGAGCGAGACGCAGGAGGCGGGTGGCGACCTCGCCGATTCCCCCCGGGCACCGGAGGGGGCCCAGGCGACCCGCCGTGACCCGAGCCTCGCCCGGAACCCGGCCACCCGCCGCGATCAAACTCGCCCCTACGGCTCCCTCAGTCCCCTCGAGTCCGGCGAGCAGCCCTCCGCCTGGGCCCGCAACGCCCTGATCGGCGGCGGGCTCGGCCTCGCCGCGCTGATCCTCGCCCTCGGCGTGCGCACCGCGCGCCCCACCCCGCGCCGCCGCGAGCCGGAGCTGCCGGCGCCGGCCTGGGCGAGATCTCCGCGTCGCTAAGTCGTCGATATCGGTTGGGGGTTGTGCCGCGCCCACCGGAGCGAATACGATCCCCGTGCCCATGACGGGTGGGGGTGAGAAGCAGATCGGCCGCGCCATCCGCGGCGCTGCTCCCGAGCGCGACAGCGAGGAGCTGCGCGCCGAGGATGCCGCCACCGCCGAGCTCGTCGCGCGCATCCAAGCCGGCGAGCAGGACCACTTCGCTGAGCTGTACGAGCGCTATTTCGACCGTGTCTACGCCTATCTCCGGGTTGCCCTCAAGGACGCCCACGAGGCCGAGGACGCAGCGCAGCAGGTGTTCGTGAAGCTGTTCGAGGCGCTGCCCGCCTATGAGGCCCGCCGCCAACCCTTCCGGGCCTGGCTCTTCGTCATCGCTCGCAATCACGCC
Source organism: Solirubrobacterales bacterium (assembly GCA_050697275.1). GTDB lineage: Bacteria > Actinomycetota > Thermoleophilia > Solirubrobacterales > 70-9 > JBOGZI01. The sequence continues at coordinate 937 of JBOGZI010000094.1, forward strand.
CGCGACCTGCTCGCCAAGCGCTCCCGGGTGGACGTGGTCGAGCCGAACGACATCGATCGGCGGGGGCCTCAGCGCTCCGGCGAGGAGCGCGGCCTGCGGACCCTGGACTGGGTAACGAACCAGGACCTGATCGTGTTGATCGACCGGTTGCCGCCGCAACAGCGGCAGGTACTGGCCCTCCGCTACATGCTCGGCTTCGAGCCGCGCGAGATCGCCGAGATCCTCGAGGTCAGCGCCAACCACGTCAGCGTCCTCCACTACCGCGCGCTCGGCTTCCTGCGCCGGAGGCTCACCGCCCTCGGCCGCGAGCCACGGCGCGAGCGCCACCGCATGGCCGGCTACCTGCGCAAGGCGCCGGTGCTCCGACTGCGCCGCTTCGCCCTAGAGCGAACCAGACTGGCGCGCTAGCACTGAGACGGCCGCACGCTGTCATATCCGGCCGCCATCACCCGTTGTCCATTCGATGCGGAGGCGCCTCGCTTGGGGTAGGAGCTGATGCCGCGAAATCGCGCGGTCGCGATGATGTCGCTGGCTGCGCTCGTCGCGGTCCTCGTCACCGCGGGTGCCCGTGCGCAGGACCCCACGGTCCCGACGGTCCCCGAGGACCCGACCTCCACCGTCCCGGATTCCGGCGACCCCACGGCTACCGGCGGCCCCCTCGACCAGAGCCTCGACCAGAGCCTCGACCAGCCGGGCGAGGTCCTCGACACCGACTACACGCCGAAGGCGAAGCCCAGCGACCTCTGGACTCAGGTGGCGGGCGCGGGCTTCGGCGAAACCGAGCCGGTCCCCGGATCCGCCACCCCCTTCGACGCCGACCTGTTCGCGGTCGCATTCCGTAACGAGCAGGTCGGGTTCGCGGGCGGATCGGTGTGCAAGCAGACGCCGGCGCGCGAGCCGAGTGAGAGCGACGAGGACTACGGGCGCCGGGTGGAAGGGTGCGAGCGCGTGCCGGTCATCTACCGCTATACCGACGATCCGGTCCTCGGCAAGCAGTGGGAGGAGGTGTACCGTGGCGAGACCCCAGGCTACGTCGGGGCGATCGCCTGGCTCGGGGCGGGGCGTGCGGTAGCGGTGGGCGGGGAGGGGATCTACCCGCGGCGCGAGGTCGAGTTCCGAAGCGCCGATCCTGCGGAGACCTACGAGACGTGGCTCGGACGTGACCCGGCGGGGGAGGGGCGAACGTGGCTCTACGGCGGCGAGCGGTGGTCGGAGACCACGGACGAGCTTCCCCCCGGGACGCGCGGGATGACGGCGCTCGACTTCCATCCCGGAGTAGGCGAGGAGCTCGGCGCGGCCGGCGCCCTCGGGCAGGTCGTGATGTGGGAGAACGGGGGCTTCACGCGCCTGATCGATCGCCGCAGTCCGGCGAGCCAGATCGAGGCTGCGAGCGAGCTCGTCTTCCGCGTGCGTGACATCCGCTTCGTCCAGCAGGAGGTGCCGCAGGCGTTCGCGGTCACCGCGGGGTGCTGCGCGCGCACCCCGGCCGAGGACTCGCCCCGCATGCTCGCCTACTCGGGGACGAGCGACAGGTGGTTCGTGCGCCCGCTCGGCTTCCAGAACTTCGGACAACCTCCAGGACCCATCGATGCCAGCGCCGAGCTGCCGGACAGCGGCTACTCACTAACCGTCAACACGAAGAGCACCTTGGACTACCAGCTGTCGTTCCTGGCCAGCCCTGGCGGCCCCGCCAGCGACGCGGAGCGGCCCTCGGTCAACACGCAGTCGTACTGCTTCGATGAGAGCGGGACACCCAACGTCGCGTCCAAGCTCGTCTTCGGGGGCGAGAGCGAGCTGGTGTTCGAGGTCCTGCGGGCGAGCGTCAGCTCGGCGAGACTCGTCGATGGCGACGGGGACACGGGCAAGGCGTTCTCTCTCTCGCAGCGCAGCGCGTCCGAGCTGGAGCGGGGGGAGATCAAAGCCAGTCCCAATGCCCTCAGCTTCTTTCTGTGTTCGCGTTTCCAAGGCGACGGGATCCCCGACTGGCAGATCGGCGAGCTGCGCTCGACCCGGAGGCCCGGGCTCGGGGCCCAAGCGCTCGCCGTCGCCTCTCACCTCGATCCGGCGCTGTTCCCGGAGGTGATCAGGTTCAACCCGGAGGCGCGCGACCCCGAGCGCTTCGAGCCCCAGCCCGGGGACGTGATCAGCGGCGACTACCGTCCTACGACACAGGAGAAGCTCTCCGCCTATCTCACCTCCCAGCACTTCATCCTGCCCTCCTACTCCCTGAGCGCGATCGACATGATCGGAACGACGGGCACGGGCTGGGCGGTCGGCGATCACGGAGCGATCGTGCGGCTCAGCGACGAGCGCGGTGGCGCTGCCGGTGAGGTCGAGCCCGACCCGCCGACGCTCGGTGCCCACCGGCGCACGGAGCCTGCATCCACCGCGCCGTACGATCCCTATCGCGCGGCGCCGCCCGGCCCGGCTGCGCAGGTGCCGGCGCTCGCGGCACGGCCCCCGGCCGACCTGGATGAGCCGGAGATGTTCTCGGCGGGCTCGCCCGATCCCACCCGCGGGGTGTCCGAGCCGTATGAGGACGTTCACGCGATCGTCATGAGCCGTGACGGTTCCGAGGGCTGGGCACTCGGGCCGCGGACCGAGGCTGGCACGCTCCCGTCCCGCGCCGCGACCCTCTACCGCTACGACGGCAGGGCGTGGAGCCGCTGCGATCCGCTCGGGGTTCCCGGCGTCCTCCGGCCCGATCCGGCCTGCGAGCGGCTGGCGGGACTGCGCAGCTTTCGCCCGCCGGGAGGGGAGCGGCAGTCCGTGCGCTTCACCGCCACGGCACGCGTGCCGCTGGAGCGCGACGGGGATTCCTCCAACGACGATGAGTTCGAGGTGCTCGCCGCGGGCACCGACTACACGGCGAGCCCGAGCGGGGAGCCCCGGCCGCTACTGGCCCGCTACCGCGACGGACGGTGGGACCTCGAGGACGCGGAGGCCCGTGCCGCGATCGGACCCGGACAGCCGGGCGAGGTGATCAGCCACATCGCCTTCGCGGCGCCGAGCGATGGCTGGCTCTTGAGCACAGATGCTTCTAACGCTGAGCGCCTATTTCACTTCGACGGCGAGCGATGGATCGACTGCGCCGCCGAGCCCGAGAGCTGCGGCGGCCCGAGTCCGCTCGCCGAAGACGACGTCACCGTGCGAGGTCTGGCGGGGGGCCGGGAGCGCGTGTATCTGTACGGCTACCGGACCCGCGACCAGGGAGACCATCCGCTGATCCTCTACCACGAGGCGGGTGAGGGGGGCTGGCACGCCGCCGGCGGTGGGCTCGATCCGCTGCCGGAGGGGGGCGCTGGCGACGAGCCGATGGATGGGCGCGTGGAGTCGCTCGCCGTCGATCCCAGCGGCGAGGAGGGTTGGGCGGTCGGCGGCTTCGGCGAGGGCAGCGAGGTCGGGGAGCCGGAGACCCGGCTGCTTCGCCTCAGCGGCGAGGAATGGACGCCGTCACCTGACGAGGGGCCGGTGCGCGACTACCTCGCCGCGCCGGGCGATCCGACGGCGCCCGGGCTCCAGACGGCTCCGAGGCTGCAGGCCGCCCTCGGGGAAGGACGCGCCGTGATCGCCCAGCACGTCAACCCCGACAACCGCTTCGAGTCGACTGGGCGGATCTTCTCATTCGATGCGGCCAACCACCGCTGGGAGCTCCTCGAAACAGGCCGACCGCGCTCGCAGATCAGCGGCCTCGTGGATGGCACGGTCCAGGCGCTGGCGCCCGACGGCCAGGGCGGACTCTGGGCCGCGGTGCGAACCGAGAACCGGGTCAACATCGACAGCCACAGCCACGTCTACTTCTTCCACTGGACCGATCGGCCACCTGCGCCGGTGTTCACCGAGGCCCCGCATCCGTTCGGGGCCCGGCTTCGAGTCACGGCGCTGGCCGGCGCGCCCGACGGGACGATCTGGGCTGGAACGGACTCGGACACCCTGTTTCGCTACGACCGCCTGACCGGGGACTGGGAGCGGCTTCAGATCCCCGGCTGGGACCCGGGGCGGGTGGTGACGCGATCCTCCGAGGTGAACGCGATCGACATCGGAGAGAATGGCGAAGGACTCGTGGTCGGGAGGGCGGGCCGAATCGCGGAAATCGACAGCGGAGGAGCGGCCCTGGACGCGGCGGCCGGTGTCTCCTGCGTCAGCGCGAGCGGGCCGCCTTGCGGAACCGGACGCGACCTGACGGCCGCGGCGGTGGCGCCGGATGGTTCCGCGATCGCTGTGGGCGAGCGCCTCACGGTCCTCTGGCGCCCTTCCGGGGGTGAGTTCAGGGCCGTGCCTCCGCCCGCGGCTGCCCCCGCGACGACGATCACCGGGGTGGCCATGCCGAGCCCGGATCGGGCCTGGCTCGCGACCGACTCCGGCCTCGTGTTCGCGGGCCAGCCCGCCGGCGACGCCTGGCAGTGGCGGCTCGAGAACCGCGGGACGAGCGGTGACCCCCTCTCCCTGGACGCCACCGGCCGGCCGATCCCGCTGCGCGCCATCGCGATCGACCCCTCGGGTCACGGATATGCGGTCGGGGATCGTGGCCTCATCCTCGAGCGCACCGGGGAGGGGGACGAGCCATGGCGCCGGCTGGACAGCGGCTTCCTCGACGACCTGACCGCCGTCGAGCTTCCCGTCGGGGGAGGGGGGGAGGCGCTGATCGGGGGGCGCAACGACCTCGTCCTCACCGCCTCGGGGGAGCGCATCGAGACCGCCCGGCACGCCGACTACGTGCCGTTCCCCGAGAGCACATTTGGGGTGGACCCGCGCCGCTCGAAGCGGATCGTCGGCCTGGCGACCGTGCCCGGGGTGGAGCCCGGCCAGGCGGAGGCATGGGCGGCCTCCGACGGGACCTTCGCGACCTCGGGCATGACCCGCCTCTACCACTACGCCTCCGATCCCGGCGAGCCGCTGCTGAACCCCGGCCCGCGCGCCGAGCCGCTGCGAGACACGCCCCCACCGGTGGACGGGGAGCTCTCCTTCGCAGCCTTTGGCAAGACGGACTGCCCGGCGGGGGAGGCGCCGTGCCGCATGGAGGGCTCCACCGATCGCTTCGAGGTCATGGGCCGACGGGTGGCGGACGAGATCGCTGCCGCGGCGGCCGAGCCCGGCGGCCCGCTGTTCGCGGTCTTCGCGGGCGACGCGACGAGCGGCGCGGGCCTTCCCGGCAGCGTCGAGTCCCTGCGGCTGCGCCGCTGGAGCGATCTCGTGGCCGAGCGCCTCGCCGAGGCCGGGGTGCCCCTGTTCGGCGCGATCGGGGGGCAAGACCTCTCCGAGCCGGGTGGATGCACCGAGACCTTCACCGGCTGCCTCACCAGCACCCGGACGGGAGACAACCTCGCCTGGCGCGGCGAGATGGCAACGCACCCAGCCCCCTGGGGCCACGGAGGGGCGGCGCAGCGCGGCCCGGTTCGCTTCGAGCCGGCGCCGGGCGCCGACGACGCGCTCTCGGCCGACGTGCGGCCGGAGGGCGCCCGTACGCACTACGCCCTTGACGTCGTGAGCGAGGAGAGCGGTGAGCCTCTGGCGAGGGTCGTGTACGTCGATACCTCGCTGCGCTCGCTGACCGCGGGGGACGCCATACAGGAGCCGGTTGAGGCGGGCGGAGGACAGGCCCGCTGGCTCGAGCGAATGATCTGTGTCGAGGGAGTCACAGGCTCGGGCACGGAGTGCACGCGCGAGCTCGGACAGCCGGCGATCGTCGTCTCCAACACGCCGACATACAGCTATGGGCCGGGAGCGCTCGAGGAGACGCAGACCGACGCCACCTCGTTCGAGACCATTCTCCTGCGCCACCGCGCGAGCGCGGTCGTGTCCGGCCGACTGGGCTGGAACGCCCGCTACTGGGCGACGGCCCCTGGCGTGCACGTGCCCTGCCCAGGGGAGGACTACCGGGACGACCCGCCCGCCCCTGGATCACGGGAGTGCGGTGGTCCCGCCGAGGGCGGGAGCGAGTCGCCCGTCCCGCCGCCCCAGAGCCCGGTTCAGGGCCAGCTCCCGACCGGCCTGCTGCCCTTCGTGGTTGCCGCCAGCGCCGGGGCCACGCTCGGCCCGCGCGACGAGCTCGACGGCGAGGCGGCGAATGGCTTCTGGCACGGCTACACGACCGTGAGAATCGACCCGACGGGGGCGTCTACGGCACCCGGCGGAAGGCGGAGTCCGGATGCGACCGTTTTCCCGCCCGACGGCGTCATCGTGGAGCAGCGGCCGATTCTCGACTGGGTGCGCCTCGAGGCCAACCGGCACGTCCTTCGGGCCCGGCAGGTGCTCCGGCTCCGTGGCAGCGGACGCGAGGCGATCGGGCCCACGGCCCCCAACCAGCCGCATAAGCAGCCGGCCCGCTACGATGAGATCTCCTCGCCGGCGATCACCCACCGCTACGACCTGCTCGTCGCCGACCCCGACAGGCCCTGGCTGTCGAAGGAGGGCGAGCGCGAGGACGACTGCGATCCCTACGACTGCCTCCCCGCCAACGTCGGGACGATCGACCCCCAGTCGGGCGAGGTGAGGGCCGGCAACGGTGCCTACCCGCGCACCTTCGCGATCGCCGCTCTCTCGGTCGGCGAGCAGGCGGCCACCTATCCGCTCACCTTCGAGCCCAGGTCCTCCTTCCAGGTGACGCCTCCTCCGCCTCCTCCTCCCCCTGCCCCGGTGGCGGTACCCCCGCCCCCGCCCCCGCCGTCGCCTGCCCAGCCCACCAGCCCGCAGGTGAACCTGCCCGCCGCCCCGGTGCTGCCGATCCTCGCCACCCAGGCCCCGGCGCC
>JBOGZI010000095.1:0-5980 GCA_050697275.1 Solirubrobacterales bacterium
GTCTCCAGCGGTCTCCGGCGGATCGCCCTGCAAGCGATCCGCCGGTCGAGACGCCCGCGTTCTCCCTGCACATGAGCTGGATCTGGCTTCGGTCAGCGGAGGGGGTGGGATTCGAACCCACGGAAGACCCGAAGGCCCTCAACGGTTTTCGAGACCGCCCCGTTCAACCACTCCGGCACCCCTCCATCAACGTCAAGGCTAGCGTCGCCGAGCGGCGCGCCCTTGCGACCGTGGCGCCGCTCAGCTCTTCCGGTAGACGCCGTAGCTCGGCTTCTTGCTGCCGTTGCGGCGGAGCAGCCCCTGCGAGCTGTAGGGGGTGTCGATCGGATGGACCCAGCCGAGGGTGTAGATGCGCTTCCACCTGCGGCCGATCTTGAAAGCGGCCCGGATCCAGCGCTTGCCCTCCTTCGCCTTCAGCGAGTAGAGGAGATCCTTGTCCTTGAAGCCGATCGGGACGCCCCACTCCGACAGATAGAGCTTCAGGCGCTGCCCGCGGAAGTTCTTGTCGATCACCCGAGCGAGACGGCGAAGGTCCTTGAAGGCCACCGATCCCTTGGGCGAGGGACGGCCCTTCAGGCTCGGCTTGTGGAAGCCGTACGGGTTGTGCCCGTACATGTCCATCCGCGGCCGACTCCCGTTCGGGAGCTTCAGGTAGCGGATCCACTGGTAGGGGTTGATGTCGCCGCGGCCCGCCGAGGTATAGGTGTTCCCCCCGATCACCAGGTTGGCCGGGTTGACCGCCTTCAGCGCGGCGTAGGCGGCGTCGAGCAGCTCAGCGTAGGTGCGCGGGGCGACCTGCTCTGACTTCCTCAGCTTCCCGACGTTGCGTCGCGCGGGGGTGAACGGGCCGAAGTTCGGCTTGCGGTTGGGCTCGCCCCAGATCATCCAGAGGCGGACGCTCGGGTACTTCTTGGCGATCGCGGTGGAGAAGTCGGCGAAGTCCGAGATCTGGGTGGGGGCGAACCTCGCGCTCCTGCCGCCGTTGGCCCAGGGCGGCGTGCCCCGGATCAGGATCTGCACGCTCATCCCGTACTTCAGCGCCTCGGACACGGCGAAGTCGATGTAGGACGGCCAGAGGTAAGCGGGATCGTTGGGGTCGGTGGGATTGACCGGCTTGGCCGTCGGCGCGATCTGGTCCCAGTGGGCCGTCGTCCCGTAGATGCCGACCCCGAGGTCCCGGTAGGTCGGGAACATCGAGGCGCCCTCGAAGGTGATCGGGCCCCACATCAGCTTCCTCGGCGTCTGGGCGTCCGCTTGTGCGGGCTGCAGCATGCCGCCCGCGAGCAGGGCAATGCCGGCCGCGACCACTGCCGCAGCCGAGATCCGAGCGATCTGGCCGGTCCCCGCCAAAACCATGAGCCAGTCCAAACACGCGAGGGGGGTCGACGTTTCGGCAGCTCGACATGTACGGAAGGGGAACTGTCCGCCGGCGGACCTCGGCCCTGCGCGTCCGTCAGGCAGGGGCCGGGAGCTTGCCCTGGAGCACGTAGCGGAGCACGTCCACGACCTGCTCGGGAGTCTCCGCGGTGGCCATCGCGGCGCGGTCGATCTCCTTCAGCGCGTGCGTGGTCTCCGGGTCGTGCAGGGTAATGATCGGCTTCCCCAGCGCGGCGGCGAACCCAGCGTCGAAGGCGGCGTTCCACTGCTTGTACTTGTCGCCGAAGCGGACCACGACCACGTCGGCCTGGCGGATCAGGTTCTGGGTGCGGATCGCGTTGACGCCGGCGCCCTTGTGGTCCTTCCAGAAGCCGTCCGACTCCTCGCCGAGGATCGCCACCCCGACGTCGTCGGAGGCGCCGTGATCGGTGACCGGGGAGCTGAAGGTGACGTCCAGGCCGGCCTCCTCCGCGCCCTTGGCGATCTGCTCGCGCCAGTCGCTGTGGATCTCGCCCGCCAGATACACGTTCCAGGCCATGCGCCGATCTTAGGCCCTGCTTCGGTAGAGCCGGGTGGTGAGCGGCAGGAAGACCGCGGTCAGCGCCGCGGCGGTCCCCAGCACGATTGCGATGTCGCCGCCCGAGGCCGACCCGTTCATCAAACCGCGTGAGACGGTGGCCAGCACCGAGATCGGGTTGGCGTTGACAAACGCCTCCAGGGCGCTCGGCAGGGTCTCCGGCTCGACGAAGACGTTGCTGAGGAAGGTGAGCGGGAAGATGCTCATGAAACCCGCGTTCATCACCGCGTTCGGCGAGCGCATCAGCAGTCCCATCGTCGTGAACACCCAGGAGAGCCCGAAGGCGAAGACGATCACCAGCGCCATCGCCGCCGCGACGCCGCCGATCCCGTTCTCCGGCCGGAAGCCGAGCGCCACCCCGAGGCCGACGATCACAGTGCCCGCGACGAAGTAGCGGACGCTGTCGCCGAGTAGGGCACCGAGCAGCGGCGCGGGCCGCCAGATCGGCAGCGAGCGGAAGCGGTCCACCACTCCCTTGGTCAGGTCGGTGTTGATCGAGACGCCGGAGTAGACGGTGGTGAACAGGACCGACATCACCAGGATGCCGGGAAGGATGTAGTCGAGGTACTCCGCGGTCGAGCCCTCGATCGCGCCGCCGAAGATGTAAGTGAACATGAGCACGAACATCACCGGCGTGATCGTCACGTCGAGCAGCTGCTCGGGGACGTGCTTGACCTTGAGCATCCCGCGCCAGCCGTAGGTGAGGGTGGCCGAGAGCGCGCTGGGACGACCGGGCCGGGGCGCGGAGGAAAGGGCCTTGCGCAGCGCCACCTCCTCCGGGGCGCCGTTGAGCGGCTTCTCGGTGGTGGTCTCGGGAGCGCTCATGCCGCCTGCTCCTCCTCGATCTCGATCGCGTGCTCGGGGGTCTGCTCCTCGGCCGGATGGCCGGTGAGCGCCAGGAAGACCTCGTCGAGGCTCGGCTGGCCGAGCGTGAACTCGGCGACCCCCACGCCGGAGCGGGTGAGGGCAGCAACCGCCTCGGCGGCGCGGTCGGCATCGGGGCAGGCGCAGGAGAGCGCCGCCGGGTCTGGCTCGAGGTGGACCGAGCCGAGCTCCCGAGCGAGCAGCCGCTCGGCATCGGGCCGCTGCTCGGGGTCGAGCAGCCGCACGTGCAGCGCGCCGGTCCCCACCGAGCGCTTCAGCTGGGCCGGGGTTCCCTCGGCGATCACCTTGCCGTGGTCGATCACCGCGATCCCGTCGGCGAGCCGGTCGGCCTCGTCGAGGTACTGGGTGCAGAGCAGGATCGTGGTTCCCTCCTCCGCCGCGAGGGTGCGGATGATGTCCCAGACCTGGTTGCGGGAGCGAGGGTCGAGACCGGTGGTCGGCTCGTCCAGGAACATCACCTCCGGGGTCACCACCAGGCTGGCGGCGATGTCGAGCCGCCGCCGCATCCCGCCGGAGTAGTTCTTGACCAGTCGTCCCGCGGCGTCCGCGAGGCCGAACGCCTCGAGCAGCTCGGCAGCCCGGGACTTGGCGTCGGCGCGGCCGAGGCCGAGCAGCCGACCGAGCAGGACGAGGTTCTCGCGGCCTGTCAGGTCCTCATCCACCGAGGCGAGTTGCCCGGTGAGGCTGACCAGACCGCGGACGGCGTCACCATCGGTGACGATGTCGTGACCGAGCACCCTGGCCGAGCCGGAGTCCGGGCGAAGCAGGGTGGCGAGCAGGCGGATCGTGGTCGTCTTTCCGGCCCCGTTCGGGCCGAGGACGCCGTAGACCGAGCCGCGCCCGACCGAGAGGTCGACGCCGTCCACCGCGCGGACCTTGCCGAAGGTCTTGACGAGGCCGGTCGCCTCGATTGCGAGTGGGGTTTGGTTGGTCACTCTGCTCCTTGCCGTTCGCTTTCGGTCACCGATGGAGACTGGCGCGCTCCCAGAAAGTAATCGCAGCCAATGATCGCTACCTCGGCGTGGTCCTTCTGTGACGGGCTTACGCGCCGTTGACGGAGCGAGCGCCCGAGTCGGGCACGAGGCCCCAGGGGACGATCCGCTCCGGATGGACGCGGATCAGGGGCCGATCCCCGTCGACCGCCTCGGCACGGCCACGCACCTCGATCCCGCGAGGCCGCCAGGGGTCGGTGCTGGCGAGGTCGTCGACGACGATCGCTGCCCTGCCGCTCCGCTGAACGTCGCGGTACTTCTTGCTCTCCACCATCGTGTGGCCGCGGATGTCGATCGAGTCGTGCTCGGGGTTGTAGGAGAAGCCGACCGGGACCACGTGCGGGGTCCCGTCCTTGCCGACCGTGGCGATCCGGGCGAGGCGGCGGGCTCCGTTGCCGCCGGGGAACTGATTGCGGCCCAGGAATTCCAGCTCGGTCTCGGTGAAGACGCTCATCCTTGCCTCCCGTCGCTCACTGCTCAGTGGTCCTCGCCGCTCCGGACCCGCTCGAGGATCGTGTCGATGCGGCGCCTGGCATCGTTCGCGTCGGTGTGGGCGTAGAGGGGATCCCCGCCCGTCGCCGCCCAGGGCACCAGCACGTCGAAGTCGAGCCCCCGGATCAGATCGAGGCTGTCGGCGTAGTCGTTGCGGTCGCTCGAGCCGAGCACGGCCGCCGACCACTCGCCGCCGTCGAGGTAGATCGTGTCGGCGGTGAACAGGAGGCGATGCTCGCCGCTGTCCCAGAGATACGCGGTGGAGCCGGCCGTGTGCCCCGGGATCGGGATCACCTCGAGGTCCTCATCGAGGTGGTGGCGGCGCGAGAAGGTCGCCCGGACCGGGTGCGAGTCCACGACCGAGGCTCGCTCGGCCTCGTGGACGAAGAGCGGCGCCCGCACCCAGTCGGAGGCGAAGGTCGCCTCGTGCCAGTGCCCGAGATACCAGCGGGATATGCCGCCGAGGGCCTCGATCGCCTCGGCGCTCGCCTCCAGCTCGGGCACCGCATAGAGCAGCACGTTCCCCCGCTTCCGCTCGAGCAGGAAGGAGCGAACGTGAAGCGAGGGGGCGAAGGGCAGCGCCTCCGGAGGCGACGCGTGCAGGCCCGGGACCACCTCCTGGAGACCCGCGAGCTCAGTCCTCGCCGCCGCATTCATTCCGCCGTCTCCTGCTGGGGCAGCCCATGCCGTTCGACGGCGCGGTCGTAATTGAGACGGATCATCGCGATCACGTCGCGGACGTCGTCGTCCGTCTCGATCCGGCGTGAGCCGTAGCCGGGCTTGCCCGGGAACACCGGGTGGTAGTCGATCCGCTCGGCGTCGAACAGCTCCTGCCAGATCTGCCGCGGGAAGCCGCCGTGGAAGGCATGGTCCCCGTGCAGGTGGCCGAGCTCCCGGCGCCCCAGGGTGAAGGCGAACTCCCCCCGGCGGCCGGGTCCGGCCTCGACCCCGGGCCAGGAGGTGACCTCCTCGGTGATCCTCTCGCTTGCCGTCTGCGTCCCGGTCGCCATCGTCTTCCTCTTTCGACGTTTGAACTGGAGTGCACGCGACTCTATAAGTTCAAGTGCGCTTGAAGTCAAGGGCAATCCGTGATTCCCTTCACCCATATGAACGACCTGCTCACGATCGGAGATGTCTCGCGGCGAAGCGGGGTCGCCTCCTCCGCCCTGCGCTTCTACGAGGAGAGGGGCCTGATCGGCTCCGAGCGGGCGGGCTCCGGTCACCGCCGCTACTCGCGGGCGGTGCTGCGCCGGATCGCCTTCATCGTCTTCGCCCAGCGCGTCGGGCTGACCCTGGAGGAGATCGGCGACGAGCTGGCCAAGCTCCCGGAGAACCGTGCCCCCACGAAACGGGACTGGTCGCGGCTCTCCAGCAGCTGGAGCGGCCGGATCGACGAACGGATCGCGGAGCTCGAGCGGCTCAGGCTCGGGCTGACCGAGTGCATCGGCTGCGGCTGTCTCTCGCTCGAGCGCTGCAAGCTCGCCAATCCCGAGGACCGCGCCGCGAGTCATGGGCCGGGGCCGCGCTACTGGATCGGCGATCGTCCACTCAGCGGCTGAGCCAGCAGCGACGGCGCTTCCCCAGGCGACGATCGTCCTCGCCGCGGGTGGACCGCTACCTGAGGTCCTGCCCGTAGGCGCCGCGCGCGGCATGGCCG
>JBOGZI010000096.1:0-8823 GCA_050697275.1 Solirubrobacterales bacterium
CGTAGTTGAAGGCGAACACCCCCATGAAGGCGATCACCACCGCCTCGTTCACCGCTCTACCCACGCCCTCGGCGCCTCCGGACGCAGTCATCCCCTTGTAGGAGCAGACGATCGCGATGATCGCCCCGAATAAGGTCGTCTTCAGGACCGAGCCCCATAAGTCGGTCACCGACCTCTGGGGCTCGGTCCTCAAGACGACGTTATTCGGGGCGATCATCGCGATCGTCTGCTCCTATAAAGGGATGACTGCGTCCGGTGGCGCTGAGGGGGTGGGTCGAGCCGTCAATGAGGCGGTGGTGATCGCCTTCATGGGGGTGTTCGCCTTCAACTACGTCTTCACCCAGACGCTGCTCGCCACCCATCCCGAGCTGCAGGTGATCAAGTGAGCGCCGGCTGGCTCGCCGTCCCCAGGGGATGGCTCAACTCGATCGGGGAGATCTTCGGCTTCTGCGCCCGGGTGATGGGGCTCGTCTACTCCGGCCGCGTCTTCCAGTTCTTCGGCGAGGCGCTGCGGCAGACGGGAATCCTGATCCTCGGTTCGACCATCGTCATCTGGGGTCTCGTCTTCATCCTCGGCCTGCAGTGCGGGATCGAGGGCGCCTACTTCAACCGCTCGGTCGGAGCTCCCGCCTACGCCGGCGTGTTCGCCGCCTGGTGCGACCTGCGCGAGGTGATCCCCTACGCCTTCGGCTACATGCTCGCCGCCAAGGTCGGCACCGGGATCGTCGCCGAGCTGGGCGCGATGCGGATCTCCGACGAGATCGACGCGCTCGAGGTGATGGGCGTGCCGCCGGTCACCTTCCTCGCCGCCACCCGTCTGCTCGCCGCCTGGATCGCCTTCCCGTTCATGTACCTGGCCGCGGTCGGGATCGGCTTCTTCGCCAGCTGGCTGGCGGTCGTCGAGCAGATCGGCGACGTCAGCTCCGGCGGCTACTTCCTGATCTTCTGGATGTTCCAGAACCCGCCCGACCTCTTATTCAGCCTGATCAAGGGCATGGTGATGGCCACGGTCATCGTGCTGGTCGGCTGCTACTACGGCTACACCGCCTCGGGGGGACCCGTGGGCGTGGGCACCGCGACCGCGAAGTCGATGGTGCTCAACATCGTGCTCGTGCACATCATCGGGATGATGGGAACCCTGGTCTTCTGGGGCGCCAACCCGAGGGCCCCGATCGGCGGCTGACCGGCTTCTACACTTGACCAACCTGGGTAAGGAGGAGGACAGAGACTTGGCAGAGGAAGAGAGACAGGAGGAGAGGCAGCAGGCCGACCCGCTGCGGTCTCAGGGCTACGGCGAGGAGGACTTCTCCGACCGCGACTACGTCATCCCCGGCGTCGACTCCGACGACCCGGATCCCTACAAGTGGCACACCGGCAAGAAGCAGGACCACGGCGGCCAGGAGGCGATCGAGATCATCGACCTCGTCAAGCAGTTCGGCCGCGCCCGCATCCTGAACGGCTGCAACCTCGGCCTGCCGGACAACATGATCTCGATGGTGCTGGGGCCCTCGGGCACCGGCAAGAGCGTGCTGATCAAGCACATCGTCGGCCTGCTCTACCCGGACTCCGGCGACGTGCTCGTGCACGGCGAGTCGATCCCCAACATGACCGACGACGAGCTGTTCGAGGTGCGCAAGAAGTTCGGCCTGCTTTTCCAGGACGGCGCGCTGTTCGGCTCGATGAACGTCTACGACAACACCTGCTTCCCGCTCCGGCAGCACACGGACAAGGGCGAGGAGGAGATCGAGGAGATCGTCAGCCGCCGCCTGCGGGAGGTCGGCCTCGCCGAGGCGATGTACAAGATGCCGAACGAGCTCTCGGGCGGGATGCGCAAGCGCGCGGGCTTCGCCCGTGCGCTGGTGCTCGACCCGGCGATCGTCATGTTCGACGAGCCGGACTCGGGCCTCGACCCGGTTCGCACCGCGCTGCTCTGCGAGCTGATCCGCGAGGTCCACGACGAGAACGGCGGCTGCTACCTGGTGATCAGCCACGACCTCGCCACCGCGCGGCGAATCGCCGAGTTCCTGGCCGTGCTCTGGAAGGGCCGCATCGTCGAGAGCGGCCCCGCCGACGAGCTGTTCAACTCGAACAACGAGTTCATCCGGCAGTTCCTCAACGCCGACGTCAAGGGCCCCCTGGCGATGGATTGAGGCGGCGCTGATGGGCGCCGCCTAACCTCTGCTCCGTGAGAGCGGGGAGAGCTTTCGAGCGGGTGGCCGCGGCGGCGGTGCGGTGGCCGTGGCTGCTGATCGCGGTGATCGTCGTGCTGACGGGGGCGGGGATCTTCGCGGCGACCAGGCTCGAGACCAGCGCCGGCACCGACACGCTGGTGGCCCGGGGATCTGAGGAGTTCCAGGCCACCGAACGCTTCCACGAGGACTTCGGCGACGAGCCGGTGATCGTGCTGGTCCGCCAGGACCTGCGGCGGCTGGTGCTGAGCCAGGACCTGCAGTCGCTGTTCGAGCTGGAGACCTGCCTCGCCGGCGGGACCGAGCTGGCGGAGACCCTGCCGCGGCGGGAGAAGACGCCGCTGCCCGCGGTCTGCGACCGGATCGCCGAGCTGCGCCCGAGCCAGGCGGTGTTCGGCCCGGCCACCTTCCTCTACCTGAGCGTGGCCGGAATCCAGCAGGCGCTCCAGGGGCAGATCGGCTCCGCGACCCAGGCGGCGCAACGGGCCGGGAAGCGGGCGCGCGAGCAGGCCGCGGCCGAGGGAGCCTCCGAGGCGGAACAGGAGCAGGCGGCCACGGAGGCCGCGCAGCAGGTGCTCGGCAGCTTCCAGGGCCAGCTCGCCCAGCTCGCGCTCCGCTACGGCATCACCCGCCCGCCCCAGCTCGACGACCCCGAGTTCATCTCGAAGGTGGTCTTCGACGAAACGCAACCGCCGGGGACGCCGAAGGAGCGCTTCGGCTACCTCTTCCCGGGCCGGGACGCGGCCCAGATCATCGTCCGCCTGCGCCCGGACCTGAGCGAGGAGGAGCGCCACGAGGCGATCGATCTGTTTCGCGAGGCGACCTCCGACAGCCGCTTCCGGATCTCGCAGGGCGACTACGTCGTCACCGGCGCACCGGTGGTGGTGGACGCCGGCGCCAGGGAGCTGCGGAAGCAGCTGCTGCTCCTGCTGGGCATCGCCGGCCTGGTGATGGCCCTCACCCTGCTGCTGGTGCTGCCGCCACCGCTGCGGCTGCTGCCGCTGGGGGTCGCGGTGGCGGCGGGCGGGATCACCCTCGGACTCGTCCAGCTGTTCGGGGGCTCGCTGACGGTGGGGGCGATCGCGATGCTCCCCGTCCTGGTCGGCCTGGCGGTCGACTACGCGATCCAGTTCCAGGCCCGCTTCGGGGAAGCGAGGGCGGAGGGGACCGCTCCGGGCCGTGCCGTCGCCGTCGCCGCGACCCGAGGTGGGCCGGTGATCGGCGCCGCCTGCCTCGCGACAGTGGCGGGCTTCGCGGTCTTCGCGCTCGCCCCGAGCCCCCTGGTCCGCTCCTTCGGGCTGCTGCTGGTGATCGGGATCTCGCTCGCCTTCGTGGTCGCGATCACCGGCGCGCTGGCGGCGCTGGGGCTCTCGGGCTGGCGCGACCGAGCCGCCGGCTCTGCGGCCGGGGCGGGGTCCGGCGCGGTCGGCCGTTGGCGCGGGCGGGTGGGGGCGCGCCTGCGCTCGCTCGGCACCTCGGCTGTGGCGGTCGCGATCGCCCGCCCCGGGCGGGTGCTGGCCGCCGGGTTGGTGCTCGCCTGCTGCGGCTGGGTTGCCAGCGCCGGCACCGAGGTCGAGACGGATATTCGCGAGCTCGCCCCGCCGGACATGCGCGAGCTGGAGGATCTGAACGCGCTCGAGGACGCCAGCGGCATCTCGGGCGACGTCAACGTCGTGATCCGGGCCGACGACCCCACCGATCCCGAGGTGATCGGCTGGGCCCGCGCCTTCCAGCAGAGGGTGCTCGAGCGGCACGGCTACGAGGGTGAGGAGGCGAGCTGCCGCGAGGCGCAGATCTGCCCCGCGGTCTCGCTCACTGACTTCTTCTCGGGCGGGGGTCAGCAGACCCAGGAGGAGGTGCGCGCGCTGGTCGAGGCCCTGCCGCCGTTCATCTCCCAGGTCGTGATCACCCGGGACCCGGAGACCGGGGAGATCGGCGACACCGCCGATGTCGCCTTCGGGATCAGGGTGCAGTCCCTCGCCGACCAGCACGAGCTGATCGAGGACGTTCGCGCCCAGATCGACCCACCCGGGGTCCCCGGACCTCCGGAGGGGACCGAGGTAGAGCTCGCCGGGCTGCCGGTGATCGCGGCTGAGGCGAACGCGGACCTGTCGCGAAGCCGCTGGTGGCTGCCGCTGGCCGGCCTCGCCGCGGTGGCGCTGGTGCTGGCCGGGATCTACCGCTCCGCCCGCCGCGCCCTGGTGCCGCTGGTGCCGGTGCTGCTCGCCACCGGCTGGTCCGGCCTGGTGGTGGCGGCTCTGGGCGTCTCGCTCAACCCGATGACCGCGACCCTGGGCGCGCTGGTGATCGCCATCGCCACCGAGTTCAGCGTGATCCTCTCGGCGCGCTACGAGGGCGAGCGCGACGAGGGCCGCTCGGTTGGGGAGGCGCTCCGCCAGACCTACCTGCGCACCGGGCCGGCGGTGCTCGCCTCGGGCATCACCGCGATCGCCGGCTTCGCCGTGCTCGCGATCGCCGGCCTGCCCCTGCTCGACGAACTCGGCCTGATCTCGGTCGCGCCGGTGCTGCGCGACTTCGGCCTGGTCACCGTCGCCGACCTCGGCGCCGCCCTGATCGGAGTGATGCTGGTGCTGCCGGCGGCGATCGTCTGGGCCGAGGAGGGCTTCCCGCTGCCGGCCTCGCTCCGCTCGGGCGCGGTCGCGACCGAGCGAGCCTAGTGGGGCGCTAGCGGTGGAGGGCGATCCGGAACGCGGCGGGAGCGGCAACGGGGAGGAGGGCAGGCGGCGCCCGGCGGCAATCTACTCCCTGATCGTCGGGCTGGTCTTCATCGCGGTGATCGCCGTCGCCGCCGTCAACCTGATCTCGAACGAGGAGTCGGGCTTGCTCGGCGCCGGCGAAGAGGGGGACCTGCCGCTGGCGCAGTTTGCGGTGCCGGACGCGCGGTCGGACCTGGAGGGGGACGCGAACGTCGCCCAGGACGACTGCGAGGCGCCGGGGGTCCCCTGCCCTGAGGGCGATCGCAGGACCCCCGCCTGCGAGGTCAGGGAGAGGGGCGCGATCCGGGTCTGCGACCTCTTCGACCGGCCGCTGGTGATCTCGTTCTGGTTCACCCGGGGCGGGGACTGCGAGGCCGAGCAGGACACTTTCGAGGCGGGCTATCGCCGCTTCAGGGGACAGGTCAACTTCCTCGCGGTCGACGTTCGCGACGAGCGGGACGAGGTCAGGCGGCTGATCTCCGAGCGGGGCTGGACCCATCCCGTCGGGCTCGACCGCGACGGCGCGCTCTCGAACCTCTACCGGGTGGGGGGCTGCCCGACCTTCCTTTACGCCTACCCGGGCGGCATCCTTCACGGCACCTCAATCGGGGAGCTCGACCCGGCCGAGCTGTTCGGCAAGATCGACCGCCTGATCGAGGACTCGGAGGAGCGCGAACGGACCCTGCGCTGATGACCGCCAAGCGGAAACCCGAGGACGGGCCGGCCGAGGCGGAGGAGCGCCTCCCCGAGGAGTGGGAGTCGGCGCCCGAGCCCGGCTGGATCGATCCCGCGCTCGGGAGGGAGTTCCCGGGGCTGTCGATCGCCGCGACCACCCTCTCGGTCGGGGCGGGGCGCAGCCCGGAAGCGCTCAAGGAGCGGCTGCGCCTGCTCAGCGACCGCTTCGGCGGCGCCCAGGCGGTCACCCTCCGGCAGAAGTCGATCCCCTGGGCATACCGTGTGTTCTTCCGGCACATCGGGCTCGATCCCGACCAGACGCCAACCCCCGTCGAGCAGATCGCGCTCGACCGCATGAAGCACGGCCGCTTTCGCAGCCGCAACCGGGTGGACGACGCGCTCACCATCGCGATGGCCGAGGTGGGGGTGGCCCTGCAGGCCTTCGACGCCGACCAGGTCGAGGGGAGGGTCGGGCTGCGGCTCTCGGCCCCGGGCGAGGGCTTCGAGGGGAGGGCGTCGCCGCTTCCGGAGGGAACGATCGTGGTCGCCGACCAGGAGCGGGCCCTGGCCGTGCTCTTCGGCAAGATGGCCGAGGGAAGGGGGGTCGGCGGGAAGACCGCCCGCACCCTGCTGGCCGCGATCGGGGTCCGCGGCGTGCCGGACGTGGCGCTGGAGGAGGCCCTCTGGGTGGCCGGCAGCGCGATGCACGCATAGCTTCGCTTGACCCAGGCGCCTCGACCCGCTTCACTCGGCCCGGCCATGGGAGCGGCAAGGCGGATCACCGGGGCGTACCCATGCGCGGGACTGGTGCTCGCGGGTCTGATCCTGCTCGCCTCGGCGGCCGAGGACGCTGATGGCAGGCCCCGCTGCGCGGGCAAGAAGGCGACGATCGTCGGTTCCAGCGGCTCGGAGACGCTGAGGTCGAAGGGGAGGCGCTCCGACGTGATCGCCGCGCGCGGCGGCGACGATGTCATCCTTGCCGGCGGCGGCCGCGACGTCGTCTGCGCCGGGCCGGGCGACGACCTCGTGCACGGGGGAAAGGGCAGGGACGTGCTCAGGGGCTGGACGGGCTTCGACACGCTGTTCGGCAACACCGGCTCGGACAAGCAGTTCGGCGAGGCCGACGACGACACTCTGATCGGCGGCCCCGGCGGCGAGCTCGCCGCCGGCGGGCTCGGCAACGACCGGGTCTACGGCCAGCAGCAGGACGACCTGCTGATCGGCTCCGACGGCGACGACACGCTGATCGGCGACCACGGAAACGACGAGATGCGCGGGGACGCGGGGAACGACTGGCTGCGCGGCGACGCCAACTCGAACATCCTCAACGGGGGCCCCGGCGACGACTGGGTGAGCTTCGCCGCCTACACCAGTTTCGGCAAGGAGGAGGGGGTGCCGTTCAGCCTCAGGGACGGGTCGCTGGGCCCGGAAACCGACGACGACGTCAGCGGCGTCGAGAACGTCGCCGGGTCGGCGTTCGCGGACGAGCTCCACGGTTTCGTCCCAGGAGCGACCGCCCGCGGTCTCGGCTACCGCCCCAACCCCGACGATCCCCGCCCCGCCTTCGTGGACGAGTGCACCGGGTTTCTGGCGGCCTCGTGCGGGCCGCATCCCGTGCCGGTGGGCCAGCCGGTCATGCTGATGGATCCGGCGCCCGCGGATCCGGGCGTGCAGGTGCTCGGCGGCGCGGGCGGCGACCGCCTCCAGGTCTCCAGGGCCGGCCCCAACGTGATCGCCACGGCCTCCTCGGCGCTGGCGGCGGGTCCGGGTTGCGCCGGCGGAGGGACCACCATGGTCGTCTGCCCGGTGGGCGAGCGGCCCGGCTACGTGGTCGTCTATGGCGACGCCGGACCGGACTCGATCTCGGTGGTGGGCGATCTGGGGCCGGCCACCACCGTCCGGCTCGACGGCGGGGAGGGAGGCGACTCCATCCTCGGGGGGCCAGGCGATGAGACGCTCGAGGCGGGCTACGACGACGCCTCGGTCGACACGCCCGGCAGCGGCCACCACACGCCGGACTTCCTCGACGGGGGCGGCGGCGACGACGTGGTCAGCTCGCTCTACTTCGGCCCGGACCTGCTGCAGGGAGGGGCGGGCAGCGACCAGATGGTCAGCGACGCCTGCACCGGCAACGTCGTCGACGGCGGCTCGGGCGGCTCGGACATCGCGGGCTTCGCCAAGGACTTCAGCGTCACCGCCCGGATCGGCGGTCTCGCCTCCTCCGCGGCCCTTGCCCCGGAGGAGGGCGTCTGCGTCCCCGCGAGGGTGGCGGCGAGCAACGAGATCCTCGAGGGCACCCGGGGGGACGACGTCCTGATCGGGAACAATCGCTCGAACTCGCTGATCATCGGCCACCAGGGCAATGACGTGGTCAAGAGGCTCGGCGGGCGGGATCGCCTGCGCGGCGACGCGGGCTCGGACGTGCTCGAGGGGGGTCCGGGACCGGACGTGCTCGAGGCCGCCGACGGGGAGGCGGACCGGTCGCTGCACTGCGGATCCGGCGGCCGCCGCGCGCATCGGGACGCGCACGACCCGCGACCCCGGCGCTGCCGCTGATGCCCCTTTCCTGGGGACGGGCTCCCCGGTACAATCGCCCTACCCGGCTTTCAGAGGAGGCCCAGATGCCGGAGGAGCTGCTGGAGAGAATCGAGCTCGTCGAGGCGCCCGTCGCGCCTGAGGAAGAGGGCTCCCGGACGCCGCCGCTGCCGCCGGAGGGCCTCGATACCGTCCTCTATGAGCGCGACGACCGCGCCGCCCGAGCCGACCTGCGCCGCCAGATCGCGGCGATGGAAGCGGAGCTCGGCCAGCTCTTCGCCGCTGCCTTCCCGCGCACCGGGATGGACTTCCGCGTTCCCGGTCTCGGAGGTCCTCGGGTCCTCTCCGTGGGGGAGCTGGAGCGCGTCCGCGACGGGCTCGCCTCCCGCCTGCAGGACGTCAAGGGCCGGCTGCACGACCACGCCTACGTGGAGGAGTGCAACCGCGCGCTGATCGAGGAGATCGCGGCTGACCCGGCCGGCCACAAGTGGGTGCGAATCTCGAACGAGGACATCGGCGAGCCGGGCTGCCGCCACTGGCATTCCCGTCCGCGCTGGGGCCCGCTCGGGATGCTGCTCGGCTGGTGGCGGGTCAAGGTCTCCTCCGGTTGCCCCTTAGCCAAGGGGCTTCGGCCCCCTGATGGCGACAAAGCGGCAGCGAAGGAAGCGGAGGCGAAGAGCCGCCTCCGTGGGCGCCACCTCGTCGGC
>JBOGZI010000097.1:0-13985 GCA_050697275.1 Solirubrobacterales bacterium
GGCAGAAGGCGACGTCGCCGTCCACCGGGGTGAAGGTGGGATCGACCGCGCGGGCGATGCCGGCGGTCGCGGCCCGAGCGACCATGCCGCAGCCGCGCTTGTCGAGCGCCGCGTCGGTGCAGACGCAGACCAGCGTCGTGTTCCCCTCGGGGACCTTGAACTCGGGCGGCTGGTCCATCGCCACCATCAGCTCGGCGCCGCGCACCATCTCGCCGCTCTCATTCCGAGGGCCGGCCAGCACCGATCCGTCCTCGTCGATCACGTCCCCCGCGGCGTTGACGGCCGCGACCGCGGCGACCGTCTCGCCTGCCCCGGTGCGAACCGCCGCGTAGCCGACCCCGCCCGCCGAGCCGCGCTCCCGGCCCAGGGTCTTCGCAACGGTGGCGCCGCAGCCGACCCCGACGGCCCCCCGCTCCGGCACCCCACCGGCGGCGGCCTCGCAGGCCGCGTACCCCTCCTCCGGACCCGGCCTCGCCTTCGGGTCGCCGCTCGCCAGGTCGTAGATCACCGCCGTCGGCACCAGCGGCACGCGGCCGGCGGGCGTCCAGTAGCCCACCTCGTGCTCCTCTAGCCAACGCGCCACCCCGTCCGCCGCCGCCAGCCCGAAGGCGCTGCCGCCCGTGAGTAGCACGGCGCTCGCCTCCTCGGAGCGCGACAAGGGGCTGAGCGTGTCCGTCTCGCGGGTGCCGGGCCCGCCGCCCTGGACCCAGACCCCGCCGGTCGTCCCCGGCGGCGGGATCACCACCGTGCAGCCGGTGCGCCCCTCGGGATCGGACCAGTGTCCGGTCGAGAACCCGTCCGGCGGCGGGGCTGGATTGCTCATTTGGCCGCCGCCCCGGATCGCTGGGTGCGAACCCGCTTGGAGCTGGCTTGGCCTCTCGTGCTCTTCCTCCTCCTCGGCCGGCGCCGCAGGCGGACCTGGCAGCCGGGGCAGTAGTAGGTGGAGCGGCCGGCGACGACGATCCGCTCGATCTCCGTTCCGCAGCGCGGGCAGGGCTCGCCCTCGCGGGTATGGACCATGAACTCTTCCTGCATCGCCCCCTTCTCGCCCCAGGCGTCGCGATAGTCGTCGATGCTCGAGCCGCGATGGGCCAGCGCGAGCTCGAGCGCGTCCCTGATCCCCTCGACCAGCCGCTCGCAGTGCTCCGGCTTCATCGATCCCGCCGGCGAGAGCGGGTGGAGCTCAGCGCGCCAGAGCGCCTCGTCCGCGTAGATGTTGCCTATCCCGGCGATCCCCGACTGGGTCAGCAGGAAGGACTTGAGCGGGGCGGTGCGATCCGCCGCCAGGTGGCAGAGGGCCTCGGGCGTCAGCTCGTCGGAGAGCGGCTCGATGCCGAGGCGGGCGGCGAGATAGGCGTCGGTCTCCTCCTCGCCCTCCAGCAGCACGGCCTGTCCGAAGCGACGGACGTCGGTGAACAGCAGTTCCCTACCGTCGTCGAGGACGAGGCGGGCGCGCAGGTGGCGGAGCTCGGGATGCGACTCGTACAGCCGCGGCCCCCCGAGCCGGTCGCTCTCCATCAGGTCGGCGACCGCCCCGTCGCCGTCGGCGGCGCGCAGCAGCAGGTTGCCCGTCATCCGCAGGTGAAGCGCCAGCGTCAGCTCGCCCTCAAGCCCCAGCAGCAGGTACTTACCGCGACGGCGAACGGACCCGATGGTCCGTCCCGCGAGCCGGCGTGCGATCGGCCCCGGGTCCTCCGGCCTGGTGAGGCGCGGGTCGAGGAGCTCGGTACGCTCGATCCGCCGGCCGACCACCTCGGGCTCGAGCTGGCGCCGAACCGTCTCGACCTCGGGCAGCTCGGGCATGGCCTCCAGGCTAGCTGGGGGACTGCATCAGGCCGACGCGTCGCCCCTGGTCAGACCCCGCCTACGTCGGCGTACGCTTGGCGTGCGCTCGGGGGTGCGCCTTGAAGTAGGCCTGCTTCAGCTCCTCGCCCGAGAGGTGCGTGTAGAGCTGCGTCGTCGAGAGATCCGCGTGGCCGAGCATCTCCAGGACCGAGCGCAGGTCGCAGCCGCCGGCGAGCAGATGGGTGGCGAAGGAATGGCGGAGCGTATGGGGGCTCATCCGCCCGTCGAGCCCGGCCGCCTTCGCGTGGCGCAGGACGATCTTGTAGAGGCCTTGGCGCGTCAGGGGGCCGCCGCGGAAGTTGAGGAAGAGCTTGCCCTCCTCGGGCGAGCGGGCAAGGGCCGGCCTGCCGGAGCGCAGGTAGACGCGGACCGCCGCGATCGCGCTGGCGCCGACCGGGACGAGGCGCTCCTTCGACCCCTTGCCGCGGGCCCGCAGCACCCCCTGGTCCAGATCCACGTCCCCGACCTCGAGCGAGATCGCCTCCGAGGCGCGCAGCCCGGAGGCATACATCAGCTCGAGGAGGGCGCGGTCGCGCACGTCGGTCGGCTCGTCCCCGCGCGGCTGGGTGAGCAGGCGCTGGACCTCCGCGTGGCTGAGAACCTCGGGCAGCTTCTTCCCCCGCTGCGGGGTCTCGAGGCGGGCGGCGGGGTCGTCCTCGACCAGGTCCTCGCGCCGCAGGTGCCGGTAGAAGGAGCGCAGGCAGGCCGCCTTGCGATGGATCGTCGCGGTCGAGCAGGGGGCGCGACCGTTGCCGTCGCCCTCTGCGAGCCCGGCGAGGAAGTCGGAGAGGTCGGCGGCCGTCGCGGTGCCCGCCTCCCGGTCACGCTCGGCGAGGAACCGCCCCAGCTGGAGCAGGTCGGTGCGGTAGGCGGCGAGCGTGTTGCGCGAGAGCCCCCGCTCGAACTCGAGGTAGGCGAGGAAGTCGAGCACCAGCGCCTCGAAACGAGGCGATGGCTGAACCTCGCCCTCCTCACGTGGGGGCGTGGCAATGGCCATACACGTCTATTCCGCAAGACTGCCCCGGTCCCTGCGTGGAGCTCGAGCCCGCCGATGAGTCTCGGCGTCAGCTCGGGTCCCAACTCCAGACACTCGACGCGAAGGAGATCAGGATGGGAAGGATCGTGGTGACCGAGTTCATCTCTCTGGACGGGGTGATGCAGGCTCCGGGCGGCGAGAAGTTCAAGTATGAGGGCTGGACGTTTGAGTTCGACCGCGGCGACGACGGCAACCAGTTCAAGCTCGACGAGGTCCTCGAGGCCGACGCGCACCTGCTCGGCAAGAAGACCTACGAGAGCTTCGCGGGCGCCTGGCCCGAGCGCGAGAACGCCCCGGGGGATATGGCCAAGTTCGCAAAGAAGCTCAGGGACGACCCGAAGTACGTGGTCTCGACCACGCTCAGGGATCCAGGGTGGGAGAACGTCACCGTGCTCGACGGCGGCGACGCCACCGCCCAGGTGACGAAGCTGAAGGACGAGGTCGACGGCACGATCCTGGTCGCCGGCAGCCGCCGGCTCGTCCAGGAGCTGCTCGACAGCGATCTGGTCGACCAGATCAACCTGATGGTCTTCCCGGTCGCGCTCGGCACCGGCGACCGGATGTTCGGCGAGATGGACGACCTCAAGACGTTCAAGCTGATCGAGTCCAAGCCCGTCGGCTCGGACGGCGTCCTCGTCCACAAGTTCGAACGCGTCACGGACTAGCGGAGCAGGTCCTTCAGCATCAGCAGGCCTACCAGCGACTTGCCGTCGCGGCAACGCGCGATTGCGTGGTCGAGCTCCGAGAGCGGCACCTCGACGATCTCTGTCCGCTCCTCCGCATCGGGACCGCCGTCCGTGTCGTAGAGCTCGGTGGCGAGGAAGAGGTGGATCACCTCGGTCGCGAATCCCGGGCTGGCGTAGAAGGACTTCAGCTCCCGCCAGTCGCCTGCCGACTTGCCGACCTCCTCGGCGAGCTCGCGCTGCGCGCACTCGAGCGGAGTCTCCTCGTCGCGGTCGAGCTTGCCCGCCGGGAGCTCGAGCAGCGCCGGTTCCTCCACCGGCTCCCGGGGCTGCTCGACCATGTAGAGGACCTTCCCGTCGTGGGCGGTCACGGCGACCGCCCCGGGATGTACCACCACCTGCCGCTCGGCGGTGCTGCCGTCCGGATACTGGAAGGTGTCCATGCGGACCGAGGCGATCGGGCCGCGGTAGACGAGCTTGCCGCCCACCTTCTTCAGATCGGGCTGCTCCTCGCTCACCTTCGCACTCCTACCCTCGCCGACGCCGCCAACGCGTCACCGGCCGCCAGCGCGGCGGCGAAGAAGAGACGGTCCTCGGCGAGCTCGCGGCCCATGGTCGTGGTCGGGAGCCCGCTCGCCGCATAGCCGTCGAGCGCCACCTCGCGGACCCAGACGTCGTGCCGGCCGCCGCAGGCCTCGCGCAGGCGGTCGAGCGGCGTCTCTCCCGCCCCGTACTCGCCGGTGGGCCAGAGCTCGTCATCGACCTCCGGCACCGGCACCCGCACCCCGCCCAGCAGCAGGCGGAGCACCGCCTCGGTGTGGTGGCTGAGGCCTCGGTGCCGCTCCCTCTCATCGCCCGCCGAGAGGCGCGGCGCGACCAGCGTCTCCAGGCCGAGCGCCAGCGAGGCGTGGGCCGTGTCGAGCGCGGCCATGCCGCCGTGGCCGTAGAGCGTCGCCGAGCCCAGTATCCCTGGGCCAGGACCGGCCACGATCGCGTCCCAGCCGAGCGACTCGGCGCCGGCGTGAAGGGCGCCGACCACGCCGATCGCCTCGCGCTCGCCTCCGTGGGCGGGCCCGGCGCTGACGTGCTCCGTGAGCAGCTCGCGGCGGCGAAGCTCGGCGACGTCCCGCGAGAGCGCGCCGGGCAGTGCCCCGCCCGCCGTCTGCACGAAGCCGAGCCGCAGGCCGGGCGCCGCCTGCGCCGCCGCCCAGGCGGCGGGGGCGAGCTGTCCGTGCAGGAAGAGCACCAGGACCGGTATCGCCCGGAGGGAGGCGCCTTCGGTGCCGTCGCCGTTGGGCACCTCGACTGGATCAACCGGGTGCTGGAGCGAGGTGTAGTTGAGCTTCATCACGTGGGCGCCCGACGCGCCCGGCGCCTCGAGACCCCGGGTCAGGTTGACGTGGACCACGTCGAAGCCCCCCGAGCCGAGCTCGAGGTCGAGCGCCTCGGTGTTGAGCACGACCTCGTCGCCCTCGCGCACCTCGCCCACCATTCCCTCGTCCGCCCAGGCGCGGCGCTCCTCGCCGCCGACCTCGACGGTGAGCGGGTCGGTCGCGGTCACCGTCCCCCGCCGCAGCTTCAACATGCGCTTCTCGCTGCTTCCATGATCAGGCTTCCTGCTCGGGCCTCGCGCTCGCCTCCTCGATCACAGCCTCACACACTCCGAGCATCTCGGTGATCGCCGCGGCGCTGACGAGCTCGTCGGGGGTGTGGTTGGCCTCGGTGCCGTTGGCGAGCAGCACCGCGTCGTAGCCGGCGGGGACCAGCGCGTTCGCGTCGCTGCCACCGCCGGTGGCGACCAGCGCCGGCTCGTGCCCCCGTCGCCGCAGCGCCTCGGCGGCGACCGTGACCGCAGGCGCCTTGCGATCCAACCGGTAGCCGCGGAACATCTCGCTCACCTGGGCGTCGACGTCGCAGCCGTGCTCGCCCGCCCCCCAGGTGCAGGCGTCGACCATCTCGCCGATCACGGCGGCGGCGCGCTCGCCGTCGACGCTCCTCGCCTCCCCCAGGATCGTGCAGTGACCGGGGACGACGTTGGAGGCGGTGCCTCCCTCGATCATCCCGACGTTCGCGGTCGTCCCCTCGTCGATCCGCCCGAGCTTCATCCCGTTGACCGCCGCCGCCGCCGCCGCGATCGCGCTGTGCCCTTCCTCGGGATTGATCCCGGCGTGCGCCTCGTGGCCGTTGAAGGTGGCGACCAGCCGCTTGTAGGTGGGCGCCGCCACGATCACCTCCCCGATCGGCGTGGCGTGGTCCAGCACGAAGCCGAAGGGCGCCCGCAGGGACTCGATGTCGAGCTCCTTGGCGCCGCGCAGCCCGTCCTCCTCGGCCACGGTGAAGACGAGCTCGAGCCCGAGCGGCGCGGGCTCGCGAACGCGCCGCGCCGCCAGCTCCATCAGCACCGTCACCGCCGCCTTGTTGTCGGCGCCGAGGATGGTGTCGCCGCGGCTGCGGTAGACGCCGTTCTCCTCGGCGACCTCGATCGATCCTTCGTGGGGCACCGTGTCGAGGTGGGCGAAGAAGGCGAGCCAGCCCTCGCTCCGGCCCGGGACCCGCGCGATCAGGTTGCCCGCGCCGGCCCTCGCCGGGGCGGCCGAGTCGTCCTCGCTGACATCCACACCCATCTCCCGGAGCTCCTCCAGCACGGCGTCGGCAACCTCCCGCTCCTCCCCCGTCGGACTCGGGATCTCGCAGAGGCGAACGAAGCGGTCGAGCATGCGCTGCTCATCGGCCACGGGCGAAGGCTATTTCCTCGAGGGCGTGCCGAGCCGGCTACGTGCCGGTGGCGGACGCTTTAGCTGCCGCCGGGTGCCGAGCCGGCTACGCGCCGGTGGCGGGCGCTTTAGCTGCCGCCGGGTCCCGAGCCTCCCCGGCGGCACGGTCGCCGCCGGCGCGCCGGTACAGGACGTAGAGGACC
The DNA here is from genome assembly GCA_050697275.1 of Solirubrobacterales bacterium. Taxonomy (GTDB): domain Bacteria; phylum Actinomycetota; class Thermoleophilia; order Solirubrobacterales; family 70-9; genus JBOGZI01. Next base: position 6,482 of record JBOGZI010000097.1, read on the forward strand.
CAGCCCACCGCCGGCAGGATGAAGTCGCTGTAGAGGACGATGCCGGTGTTGTCCGGGTCGTGGTTGTCGTTCACCTCGGCCTGGTAGATGTGGCCGTAGCCGTCGCCCCACCAGGAGATCGAGATCGCGACCAGCACCGCGAGGATGAAGTTGCCGCGGAACCGGATGCACATCACGGCGATCGCGCCGATCGCGATGTCAGCCATCGCGTTCTCGAACTGGAAGCCCCCGTCCCCCCTCGTGAAGCCGATCTCCTCGGCGATCTCTGGGCCGTCGAAGACGTGGAAGAGGCCTCCGACGATGTTGCCGACACCGATCGCGGCCACGATCCACCAGATCAGGTAGGTCTCCAGCTTCTTCGCCCGGTCCGCCCCCCTGTGGCGGAGGTTGTGGATCGTCGCCCCGATCAGCGCGACGGCGGGATAGGCCAGGAAGATCACTGGCCGCGAACGCTATTCGATTGCGGGCTGGCCTCGCCGGACGCTCACGTCCGCATCGGGCTGTGCCTCCCGCTCGGCGGCCGTCGCACCGGGACGCTCGGCGGCGCGCTTCGCGGCGGCGCCGACGAAATCGCGGAATAGGGGTTCGGGGCGGGTCGGGCGGGAGTTGAACTCGGGATGGAACTGCGAGGCGACGAAGAAGGGGTGGTCGGGGAGCTCGATGATCTCGACCAGGCGGTCGTCCGGCGAGGTGCCGCCCGCGACCAGTCCCTCGTCCTCGAGCCGGCGCCGCAGCATGTTGTTGACCTCGTAGCGGTGGCGGTGGCGCTTGTAGATCACCGACTCGCCGAAGATCTCGCGGGCCCGCGTCCCGTCGTGCAGCTTGACCGGGTCGGCGCCCAGCCGCATCGTGCCGCCCAGGTCGGAGACCTCCTTCTGCTCCGGGAGCAGGTCGACCACCGGATACGGCGTCTCGGGGTCGAACTCGGCCGAGTTGGCGCCGTCCATGCGGGCGACGTGGCGGGCGAACTCGACCACGGCGATCTGCATCCCGAGGCAGATGCCGAGGAAGGGGATGCCCTTCTCGCGGGCGATCCGCGCCGCCTCGACCTTGCCCTCGATGCCACGCTCCCCGAAGCCGCCCGGGATCAGGATTCCGTCCGCGCCCTCGAGGCTCTCCTCGCTCAGCTCCTCGGAGGAGACGAGCACCGTCTCGACGTCCGCACCGTGCTGCCAGCCGCCGTGGGTGAGCGCCTCGATCACCGACTTGTAGGCGTCCTGGAGCTGCACGTACTTGCCCACCAGCGCGATCCGGACCTTGCGCTCCCGCGAGGCATCGGCGCGCTTGATCAGCTCCTCCCACTCGGCCAGGTCGGGCGCCTCGGCCTCGATCCCGAAGTGGTCGAGGACCAGGTCGTCCATGCCCTCGGCCCGGAAGACGAGCGGCACCTTGTAGGTGTTGTCGACGTCGCGCGCCGAGACCACGGCGTCCTCGGGGAGGCTGGCGAAGAGCGCGATCTTGCGCCGGATGTCGCGGTCGAGGCCCTGCTCGGAGCGGCAGAGCAGCGCGTGGGGCTGGATCCCGATCCGGCGCAGCTCGTTGACCGAGTGCTGGGTCGGCTTCGTCTTCATCTCGCCGGCGTGGCCGACGTAGGGCACCAGGGTGAGGTGCAGGAACATGCAGCGCTTCGGCCCGAGGTCGGTGTAGAGCTGGCGGATCGCCTCGAGGAAGGGAAGCGACTCGATGTCGCCGACCGTGCCGCCGATCTCGGTGATCACGAAGTCCACGGCCTGCGACTCGGCGACGATCAAGATCCGGTTCTTGATCTCGTCGGTGATGTGGGGGATCACCTGGACGGTGGCGCCCAGGTAGTCGCCGCGGCGCTCTCGTCGGATCACCGAGTTGTAGACCGCGCCGGCGGTGACGTTCGAGGCGCGCGAGGTGTTCTCGTCGGTGAAGCGCTCGTAATGGCCGAGGTCGAGGTCGGTCTCGGCGCCGTCCTCGGTGACGAAGACCTCGCCGTGCTGGAAGGGGCTCATCGTCCCCGGGTCGACGTTGATGTAGGGATCGAACTTCTGCAGCTGGACCCGGAAGCCGCGGCTGACGAGGAGGCGACCGATCGAGGCGGAGGCGATCCCCTTGCCGAGGGAAGAGACGACACCCCCGGTTACGAAGAGGAATCTCGTGTCGCCTGGCTTCGGTTGCGTCAACTCGGCTCTGCCCAGCGAGTCTAGTCGCTCGCCTGACGGAACCCTCGGCCCGACTGGACCTGCTGGGATAGGTGTTGTTGAATCGTCCGCGTGGAGCGGCCTCGGCTTCTGCTCATCCCGGAGTTCACCGAGCTCGAGTGGACCATCAAGCCTCAGCTGGAGGAATGGGCGGAGGTGGCTACCTACGATCCTCCCGGGGTCGGGGCGGAGTCGGTCCCCGAGAGCGAGCTCGAGCGAATCGCGGCCGATGGCGCGCACAGAAGGGCCGTGATCGCGGAACGCGGCTTGGCAGAGGCCTCCCGACGAGGCTGGGAGCGCTTCGTCATGGTCTCCGACAGCGGCGCCAACCACGCGGCGAGCCGACTGGCGAGCGTGCGGCCCGATGTGGTCCAGGCGATGGCCTTCGGGCACGCGTGTCTTTCACTGGAGTCGGATGGTGAGCGAGCGCCCATCAACGCCGAGGTTCGCTCGGTGATGGAGAGCCTCGTGGGCCAGGACCGCGAGCAGTTCGTTCAGCACGCCCTGACGCAGCTCACCGGAGGGGCTTACGACGAGCGCCTTGCGAACCAGATCCTCGACCGGGTCCCGATGAAGCTGCTCACCCGGGCCTGGCTCCAGGACACGGACGAGCCTGCGGACCGCCTGATCCGGGACCTCGATATCCCGCTCCTGTTCGTGAAGCACGAGGGCTGCCTGCTCTACACCGAGGAGGGGTTCGAGGATGCGGCGGCGGCGATCCCGCAGGCGCGGACCGATTCGGTGACGGACAAGCCGAGCGTCAGCCCGGAGTTCGGCGAGATGCTGCGGGAGCTCTGCGAGGGGATCCCGGAGGCCGCCTGACCGCGCTCAGCGCAATCTGCCGAGCGAGTCGAGCTGCCGCAGCAGCGGCAGCCGGTCGATCGCGGCGGAGATCGAGCGGAACTCCCCATACAGCGTCAGGGCGGCGAGCACGCCGAGCGCGCCGTAGCGGCCGGGATCGGAGAGGGTGGTCACGAGCCAGATTCCGATCAACGCCCCGATCAGGTTGGAGCCGGTGTCGCCGAGCATGGCCCGCTCGCGCAGCGTGAACCAGGCGCCCACGGCGACCGGGCCGACGAAGAGCCCGAGCAGCTCGAGCGGCTCCACCGTCCAGTAGCCGAGACAGAGTCCCAAGGCCGCCAGCGCCAGCGCCTTCTCGGCGCGGCCTGGGCGCAGGTCGAGCAGGTTGGCGAGGTTGGTGGCGAGGAGCAGCAGCGCCAGATCCACCAGGTAGTCGAGCGACTCCCGCCCGAGGCCCGAGGTCGCGTAGGCGGCCAGGGCGAAGGCCCCGATCGCCTTCACGGCTCCGGTCGAGAGCTCCCCCGAGAGCACCGCCCGGGCGTGGCCGCGCCAGCCGCGCGGGGTCCTCACCGCCTCGCCGCGGCCGAGCGCGTCGTCCATCAGCCCGAGGAAGGCGACGCCGACGACGTAGGCGAACCAGCGCCGCAGCTCCCCGTCGAGCAGGTCGAGGTCGGCGCGGTCGTCGAGCGGGGCGAGGGCGGCGAGGGCGACGAGCGAGGAGGCGAGCAGAACCGCCCCGAGGGGAAAGGCGACGTGCCGCCCGCGGTAGTTCTCCCGCGTCAGCCCGGCGCCCGTCAGGGTGCGAACCCCCGCGGGCACCACCGCCAGCGCCGCCGCCAGCGACGCGGCGAGCGCCGCCCAGCCCATCAGCGCCCGCTCTGGGAGGGGACGAGCAGCTCGGGCAGGAGGCTGTTGGCCGTGTCCTTGATCCCGAAGCTCCCCTTCGCCCCGAGCAGCCCGAACACCAGGGCGACCTTCCCCGAGGTGAGATCGGCGCTGTCCACCGTGGTCACCCCGAACGGCTGGAAGAACCCGATCGAGGATTCCTCCACCCCGCTCCGCTCGACCGCGACGGCGGGCTCACCGGAGTCGGCCACGCCGCCGACCAGCCCCGACGCCAGGGCGTCCACATCCGCTCGATCGGCCGGATCGAGCCCCGCCTGGGTCGGGCGGACCAGGATGACGCCGTCGAGGCGGCCCCCCTCGCCGCTCGACCGCACGAAGAGGAGGCTTTGCAGCTGCTCGAGCTGCTTGCCCCCGCCGCGCGTGAACTGGGCGCCGAGCTGGCGGCCGAGGGCCTCGAGCTCGCCCGGGTCCTCCTGGATCGCCTCCGAGCGGTTGCCGCCGAGCGAGGAGGCGAGGCTGGCCGTGTCGGGCGGCATTCGCACGACCGCCACCTGGGCCAGCTCGCCTCCGGTGGGCTCGAGCGCCGCCTCCACGTCAGCGGAGAGGTCGGCGGGCAGCTGGCCGATCGCGAGCACACCGATCCGGCGGCCGTCGAGCGCGTCGCCGACCAGCGCCGGGTACGCCCGCGCCGAGAAGGCCTGCTCCCGCTGCAGCTGCGTGCGCAGCTCCTCCTGCTCGGCGCGCGCCTCCTCGATGTCCCCCTCGAGGCTGTCCTGCAGGTTCTCCTCAGTGCCCGAGACCACGTTGTCGCCCAGCCCTGCGCCGATCAGGATGCCGACGGCGAGAGCTAGGAAGACCGCCGCCAGCGAGGCGGCGTGGTAGCGGGCGCTATAGCCCAAGGACCACCTTGAGCTTCAGCCAGAGCAGCTCGACCAGGTTCTCGAGCGGCGGCGTGCTGAGCACGACGATCGTCAGCAGCACCGCGAACGCCGCCAGGAAGAGCGCCATGTGCCGCAGGCTGAGCCCGGGGTTGTAGAGGCGGCTCACTCCCTTGGCGTCAACCAGCGTCTCGCCCACCCGCAGGCGGGTGAGAAAGGTCGAGGACATGCCGCCGCGCTGCTTGTCGAGGAACTCGACCAGGTTGAAGTGGGCTCCGACGGTCACGATCAGCGAGGCACCCTTCTCGGAGGCGAGCAGCATCGCCACGTCCTCGCTGGTACCCGCCGCCGGAACCACCAGGTGTTCGAGGTCGAGCCGCTCGACCCGCTCCACCCCCGGCGCGCTGCCGTCCGGGTAGGCGTGGACGATCAGCTCCGCGCCGCAGCGCAGAGCGTCCTCGCCGGCGGAGTCCATGTCGCCGAGGATCACGTCGGGGCGCATGCCCTCGCGCAGGATCGCGTCGGCCCCGCCGTCCACGGCGACGATGATCGGCTTCATGTCCTGAATGTAGGCGCGCAGGGCCTTCAGGTCCTTGACGTGGTCCGTCCCCCGGACGACGATCAGGACGTGGCGATCGCGGAAGCGAGTGCGGGTGCCCGGAAAGTCGATCGTCCCCGAGAGCAATTCCGCCTCCTCGCGGATGTGGGACATCGTGTTCTCGGTGAAGTCGTGCAGGGCGCGGTCGATCCGCCGTCGCTGCTCGTCGAGCTCGCGCGCGAGCTCATCGACCTCGAGCAGCCGACCCTCCGCGACGACGCCGCCGTTCGAGAACACCCGGCTTCCGTCGACCATCACCGGGTCCCCGTCGGAGACTCGCTCGAACAGCTCCCGGCTCGGCACGTCGATCAGCGGGATCCCGGCCCGGACCAGGGTGAGCGGGCCGACGTTCGGGTAGGTGCCATCGGACGACGGGGAGACGTTGACCACCGCCCGCACGCCGCACCAGGCGAGCTCCTCGGCCGCGATCCGGTCGAGGTTGCGGTGGTCGATCACCGCGACGTCGTTCTGCCCGAGGCGCTTGACGAGGTCCTTGGTGCGGCGCCCGAGGCGGGCGGTGCCGTAGATGGGCCCTCGATCCCGTCGTCCATTCCGCGCCGGACGTAACGCGCGCACCAGGCTGCGGCGGCTGGTGGTCGCCATCGGTCGCAGGATAACCGCGGATGTCCTACGGCTTCGCCATCAGTCGGGGCCGCAAGCGCCGCGCCGCCAGTCGCGGCCGCGAGCGGCCGCTTCCAGATGGAGCGGCTGGCAGCCCCTAGGCGGCCTGGAGCAGCTCTCGCGCGTGGCGGCTGGCGGTCTTGTCGCCCCGCTCTCCGCCGAGCATGCGGACGATCTCGGCGACCAGCTCGTCGCCGTCGACCCGCTCGACCGTCGCCGTCGCCTCCCCGCCGCTGATCTGCTTCGAGATCGTGAAGTGCGTCCCGGCCGCGGAGGCGACCTGGGGCAGGTGGGTGATGCAGAGGACCTGGCGGTCCGTGCCCAGGGCCCGCAGCCGCTCCCCGACCGCCCTCGCCGTCTTGCCTCCCACGCCTCCGTCGATCTCGTCGAAGACGTAGGTGGCCGCCCCGTCGCGCGCGCCCTGCCCGGCGAGGGCGAGCATCACCCGGGAGAGCTCGCCGCCCGAGGCCGCGTCGCGCAGCGGCGCCACCGGCATGCCGGGGTTGGTGGCGACCCGGAAGGTGACCCGTTCCTGGCCGGAGGCCCCGAACCCCTCCGGGTGGGGCTCGAGCGCGACCTCGAGCGAGGCGCCGCCCATGGCGAGCTGCTCGAGCTCCTCCCCCACGCGGGCCTCGAGCTCGCGAGCGGCCTTCGCCCGTACCTGGCCGAGCCGGGCGGCGAGATCGGTCCGGGCGCGCAGGGCGGCGGCGAGCTCGCGCTCCAGCTCCTCGGTTCGCTCCTCGGCTCCCTCGATCCGCCCGAGTTCCGCCCGGCAGCGTTCGGCGTGCTCGAGCACCGACTCGATCGAGCCGCCGTGCTTCCGCTTGAGGCGGTCGAGCACGTCGAGTCTCTCCTCGACCTGCTCGAGGCGCCCCGGCTCCCCCTCGATCGCCTCGGCGTAGGCGCGCAGCTCGGCGGACAGCTCCTGCAGCTCGACCTCCACCGCCCGCGCGCGCTCCCCCAGCTGGTCGAGGCCCGCGTCGACCCCCTCCTGGGCCGACAGCGCCGCCTGGGCGCTGCCGATCGCCTCGGACGCCCCACCCCCTTCGTCCCCCGCCCCGGCGACCGCGGCGAGCGCCTCGGATGCGGCGCCGCGCAACGCCTCGGCGTGTCGGAGCCGCTCGCGCTCCGGGGCCAGCTCGGCGTCCTCGGCGGGGTCGGGCTCCGCCGCCTCGATCTCCTCGAGCTCGAAGCGGAGGATGTCCAGGTCGCGCTCCCGCGCGCCCTCGCGCTCGCGGACGGCGGCCAGCTCGCGCTCGATCCGGAGCACCTCGTGATGCGCCTCGCGGTAGCGGCGGCGCCGGTCCAGGTGCTCCTCGCCTGCGAAGCCGTCGAGAGTCTCGAGCTGGGCGCCCGCCAGGGTCAGCTTGCGGTGCTCGTGCTGGCCGTAGAAGCCGAGCAGCCGGGCGCCGAGCGCCCGGAGATCGGGCGCCGAGGCGGTGCGGCCGTCGACGAAGGCGGCGGTGCGGCCCGAGGCCGAGACCCGGCGGCCGAGGACCAGCTCGCGGGCGCCGTCCGGCAGCCGCTCCGCGATGCCGGCCAGCTCCGGTTCGTCGAGCATTCTCTCGGGTAGCTCGAAGACGCCCTCGACG
>JBOGZI010000098.1:0-2676 GCA_050697275.1 Solirubrobacterales bacterium
CCCCTTCTGCGTCTTGGTGCGAAATGCCGCACACCTGCGAGAAGCGGTCCCTTGAAAGACTCCGCCTCGTGGGCGTGATCGAACTGATCCGCGGCCGCCAGATCCTCGACTCGCGGGGGAATCCCACGGTCGAGGTCGAGGTGGTGCTCGACTCGGGCGCCGGGGGGTGGGCCGCCGTCCCGTCGGGCGCCTCGACCGGCGAGTTCGAGGCGGTCGAGCTGCGCGACGGCGGCGAGGAGTGGGGCGGCAAGGGGGTCGCGAAGGCGGTCGGGTACGTCAACGGGGAGCTGGCGGAGGCGCTGAGGGGCGCCGACCCGGCCGACCAGGAGGCGCTGGATCGCCGCATGATCGAGCTGGACGGGACCCCGAACAAGGGCCGCCTGGGCGCCAACGCGATCCTCGGGGTCTCGCTGGCCGCGGCGAAGGCCGCCGCCGCCGAGTCCGGCAGGCCGCTGTATGAGCACTTCGCCGAGCTCTACGCCGCCACCGGCGCCAAGGACGCGGGCGAGGCCCAGGTCCTGCCGGTGCCGATGATGAACGTGCTCAACGGCGGCGCCCACGCCGACAACGCGGTCGACTTCCAGGAGTTCATGGTGGTCCCCGCGGGCGCCGCCAGCTTCGCCGACTGCCTGCGGATGGGCGCGGAGACCTTCCACGCCCTGAAGGGCACCCTGCGCGACCGCGGCCTGTCCACGGCAGGCGGTGACGAGGGCGGCTTCGCCCCCGACCTCGAGTCGAACGGGGCCGCGCTCGACTTCCTGGTCGCCGCGATCGAGGCCGCGGGCTATGCCCCGGGCGTCGACCTGATGATCGCGATGGACCCCGCCACCAGCGAGCTGTTCGAGAACGGCTCCTACGTGCTCGAGAGCGAGGGGCGCACCCTCTCCAGCGAGGCGCTGGCCGGCTACTGGCACGAGCTGGTCGACCGCTTCCCGATCGTCTCGATCGAGGACGGCATGGACGAGGAGGACTGGGAGGGCTGGAGGGTCCTGACCGAGAAGCTCGAGGCGCACGGAACCCAGCTCGTCGGCGACGACCTCTTCGTCACCAACCCCGAGCGGCTCCGCCGCGGGATCGAGCAGGGCGTCGCCAACTCGATCCTGATCAAGGTGAACCAGATCGGCACCCTGAGCGAGACCCTCGAGGCGATCCGGATCGCCCGCGACGCCGGCTACACCACGGTGATCTCCCATCGCTCCGGCGAGACCGAGGACACCACGATCGCCGACCTCGCGGTGGGAACCCGCGCCGGCCAGATCAAGACCGGGGCGCCCTCGCGCTCCGATCGCGTCGCCAAGTACAACCGGCTGCTCCGGATCGAGGAGGAGTTGGGCGACCGCGCCACCTTCCCGGGCGTCTCCGTCTTCGACCGCTAGACGCAGGACATCGGGGCGGGGGCGGCGAATCGCTGGGCGTGAGCACGTACGCAGCCAGAAGACCCGCGCCGCGGCGGGTGCGCAGGAGGGTCGGGCCCAGCCGGGTTCGCTGGGACCGGATCGGGCGGGTGGCGCTCGTGCTTGTCCTCTTCGGCGTGCTCGTCTCCTACCTCAACCCGGTGGTCAACCTGGTTGACGCCTGGCGCGACTCGCGGGTCTCGGAGGAGAGGCTCGGCGAGCTGCAGCGCGAGAACTTGACGCTCGAGGAGCAGGTTGAGGAGGCGGCCAGCCCCCTCACCGTGGAGCGCGAGGCACGGCGGCTGGGCATGGTCCGCCCCGGCGAGCGCTCCTACGTGGTTCGCGGCATCGACGACTGAGCCGCCTCCGCCGTTGAGGCTCGGATTAGGGCCGGCGGGCTATGATCCCGGCTCGCGCGTGGGCCTTGTGCCGCGCGTTTCCTATGCCAGGGGGCTCGGCGCGAGGCCGATGAGGCACCCAGTTTTCGAGATGAGCCGATGAGCAGCCTAAGCCAGTACCTGCTCGGCGTCGCGGAGCTGGCGGTGATCGCCGCCGCCCTCGGGCTGGGGGCCTTCTACGTGCGCGCGCTGCTGGTCCCGGCCTGGACCGGCTCCCTGGCGCGCCTCGCGGAGGTGATCATCGCGGTCAGCGCTCTGCTGGTGATCAGCCAGCTGCTCGGCCTCGTCGGGCTGTTCGAGGACATCCCGCTGATGATCGCCAGCGTCGCGATCGGCCTGGGCGCGGCCCAGTTCGGACGCCGGCGGCGGATCACCGAGGTGCCCGAGGCGCCCGAGGCGAGGTCGAGCCCGCTGATGATCGCGATCGCCGTGATCGCCGCGGTGGTCGTCGTCACCCACTGGTCGCAGCCGACCGAACAGAGCCTCGACCGCGGCATGTACTACCAGGACAGCACCTGGTACCACATGTCCTTCTCGGCGCGGTTCGCCCAGTCCGAGGAGGTCGGCCCGCTTCACTTCACCGACCCGCTCAAGATCGCGGCCTGGTACTACCCGCAGAACAACGAGCTGCTGCACGGGGTCGGGATCGCCACCCTCGAGACCGACTTCCTCTCGCCGCTAATCAACCTGGTCTGGCTCGCCGTCTGCCTGCTCGCCGCCTGGTGCGTCGGGCGCCCCTACGCGGTCGGGGCGGTGACGCTGCTCGCTGCGGCGGCGGTGGTGGACTCCGAGATGATGGTGGGCACGCAGGCGGGGAACGCGCCCAACGACATCGCCGGCGTCGCCTTCCTAGTCGCCGCGATCGCCTTCCTGGTCAACGGCGC
>JBOGZI010000099.1:0-5649 GCA_050697275.1 Solirubrobacterales bacterium
CCGGTAGACGACGAGCTGACGGCGCTCCTCGAAGAGGTCGAGCAAGCTGACCGAGCCGCTCGGGCCGTCGAAGCGGTACTCCTTCTCGACTTCCAGCATGGGCATGCGGCGTCGCTCGGCGGCGAGCGCGTCGCGGGCACGGGTGTGCTCCTTCTCCTTCGCCAGCAGCTTCTCGCGCGCGGCCTTCCATTCCTGCGGCGAGACGATCGGCGGGGTGTCCATCGTGTCCTCCTTGGTCTGGGCGCGGCGCTTATCCGCCGGCTTCACAGCTACGTCGAACAGACCGGCCGTGAATCGACATTGCTACCAGCTAGACCAGCCCGGCGACGGAAACTCATCGCTCGCTCATGCCGGGCGAGGGGCGATGAATTCGGCGGCTCGGGAGGGTCACTACATTAAGTGAAGTAATGGCCACCCCCCGCTCGATCCAACAGACCTACCTGCTGCTCCTGGCGGGGAACACCCTGGCCGCCTCCCTGATCTGGGGGATCAACACGATCTTCCTGCTCGACGCCGGGCTCTCGAACCTGGAGGCGTTCGCGGCCAACGCCTTCTTCACCGCCGGCATGGTGGTGTTCGAGGTGCCGACCGGGATCGTCGCCGACACGATCGGCCGGCGGACCTCCTATCTGCTGGGCACGCTCACCCTGAGCGGGTCGAGCCTGCTCTACGTGATGCTCTGGCAGATCCAGGCGAGCTTCTGGGCCTGGGCGGTCGTCTCGCTGCTGCTGGGCCTGGGGTTCACCTTCTTCTCGGGCGCGGTCGAGGCGTGGCTGGTCGACGCGCTCACGGCGACCGGCTTCACCGGCGACCTGGAGTCGGTCTTCGGGCGTGGTCAGATCGTCACCGGAGCCGGGATGCTGGGCGGCTCCGTCGCGGGTGGGTTCATCGCCCAGCAGGCCAGCCTCGGCGTCCCGTTCGTGCTCCGCGCCCTGATCCTGCTCGTGACGTTCGCGGCCGCCTTCCGGCTGATGCACGATGTCGGCTTCACCCCCGAGAAGGGCGGCCGGCCGCTGGCGGAGATGCGAAAGATCGCCTCCGCCTCGATCGATTACGGCTGGCGCGTGCCGGCGGTCAAGTGGGTGATGGTCGAGGCCCTGTTCACCGGCGGCGTCGGCATCTACGGCTTCTACGCGCTCCAGCCCTACCTGCTCGAGCTCTACGGCGACCCGACCGCCTACCAGATCGCCGGCCTCGCGGCGGCGATCGTCGCCGGCGCCCAGATCCTCGGAGGCGTGGCGGCGCCGCGGATCCGCCGCCTCTTCCATCGCCGCACCACGGCGCTGATCCTGATGGCGGCGATGAGCGCGGTCACGCTGGCGGCGGTGGGGACCTTCCAGAGCTTCTGGGCGGTGATCGGGCTGACCACGGCCTGGGGCCTGCTGTTCGCGGCCACGATGCCGATCCGCCAGACCTACCTGAACGGGATGATCCCCTCGCGGCAGCGGGCGACGATCCTCTCCTTCGACTCGATGATGTCCTCCAGCGGCGGGGTCTGGGCGCAGCCTGTGCTGGGCCGCGCCGCCGACGCCTGGGGCTACCCCCAGTCCTACCTCCTCTCGGCCGGGATCTCGGCGCTGGCGGTGCCCTTCCTCGCCCTCTCGCGGCGGCAGAACGCCCCGGCCGACGTGCTCGACCTGACCGAGGCCGAGCCCGCGCCTCAGCCCGCCTGATCCCTGCGCGAGGATGCCCGCCTTGGGCGTCCTGGCGACAATCGCCGCGATCGCGGTCTCCGGAGCGGCCGGGGTGGCGGCGGAGCGCCGCTGGCCGGACCGGGCGGTCTCCTGGGCGCGCTCGGCGCTGGTCGCCTCCCTCTACACGCTCGTCCCCTTCGTCACCTTCTTCAACCTGGCGCGGATCGAGCTGGACGCCAACCTGGGCGGCGGGATCCTGCTCGGCTGGGTGGCGATCCTGGCCGCCGCCGGGCTCGCCTGGCTGGTCGGGGATCGGGTCCTCCATCTGCCGCGGGCCTCGACCGGTGCGCTGATCGTCTGCACCCTGGTCCCCAACTCCGGCTACCTCGGCTATCCCCTCACCGCATCGCTGCTCGGCTTCGACTCCCTAGGCGAGGCGGTGGTCTACGACATCGTCGTCGTCGCCCCCTCGCTGCTGCTGCTCGCGTTCAGCGCGGGCGCGGCCTTCGGTGAGCGGGCCGGGGAGGGGCCGCGCGAGCGGACGGTCGCCTTCTTCACCCGCAACCCGCCCCTGTACGCGGCGATCGCGGCGCTGCTCGCCCCGGATACGCTGGCGCCCGACCTCCTGGTCGACGCCTCCCGCGTCGCGGTGATCGCGCTGCTGCCGATCGGCTTCTTCGCGGTCGGCGCCGTGCTCACCGAGGAGGAGCAGGGCGGCGTCCGCCTCGGGCTGCCGCTCGGCACGCCGGCCGTCGCGGCGATCGTGCTTCGCGTCGCGATCGCGCCGGGCCTGCTCTTCCTGCTCAGCGCACCCCTGATCGACCTGCCCGATCCCTATCTGCTGCTGGCGACGATGCCGTGCGGCATCAACACCCTGCTGGTCGCGCACGTCTACGGGCTCGACGCCCGCCTCTCGGCGCAGGCGGTCGCCTGGTCCACGGCGGTCGTGGTGGCGGCGGCCCTGCTCGCGCAGGGGCTCTAGCGGCTAACGCCTCCAGGCGGTGGCGGGCTGGCGAAAGGTGGCCCCGGCCGCCTCCACACCGACCGGTCGCTTCTGGGCGCGCAGCGCCGCGTCGGCGGCGTCGAGCAGCTCCCCCGGCTCGTTGCCGTCATACGGGAAGACGGCGGTGCCGACGCTGGCCGAGAGCCTGACGTCGCCGGAGGTGATCCGGGCGAGCGCCTCGTCGATCCGCCGGGCCAGCAGATCCGCCTGCCCGCGCCCCGTCTCCGGCGCCACCACCGAGAACTCGTCGCCGCCCTGGCGGAAGACCGAGTCCTCGGCCCGCACCTTGAGGTCGAGCATCGAGCCGACGATCGCCAGCAGCAGGTCCCCCACCAGGTGCCCCTGGGTCTCGTTCACCTCCTTGAACCGGTCGAGGTCGAGGGTGAGGACCGCGAACTCGCGGCCCCGCCGCCGGTGGCGGGCGGTCTCCTCGCGCAGCCGCTCGATCAGGGAGCGATAGTTCCCGACCCCGGTGAGCCCGTCCTCGGTGGAGAGCCGGCGGTAGGCCTCCTTGCTCGCCTCGAGGTTCGCGGTGAGCCGGGCGACCACGATCGCGATGAACATCACCCCGGGGGCGACGGCGAGCACCCAGAGCGTGGTCTGGCGCACCGGCTCGCTCTCGTAGGCGAAGGGAACCACCAACGCGACCATGATCAGGGCCAGGAAGGGGAGCATCTGCCGCACCCTGGCGAAGACGAGGCCGACGAAGAGCGCGACGAAGAAGTAGAGATAGGTGAAGACGTAGTCGGTCGCCGCGACGGCGGCCGCGATCTGCAGGGTCGCCGCGACCGGCACGACCGCCAGCCAGCGCTCCTCGACGCGCTGCCAGGGCAGCAGCAGGCAGATCAGGCCGCTGATGATGGCGATCACGGTGAGCGCCGGCACCCAGGGCTCGAACGGCCTGTCGAGCAGGAAGAGGCTGGGAACGGTCGAGAGCGAGCCGCCGATGAAGAGCAGCCCGGCGATCCGCCAGGCGCCGCGCAGGCCGACGGCACGGTCGCCGCGGCCCGGAACGCTGCTGCCGTTCCACGCACGGTGGGGAGTGGCTTGGATCACGCTGGCTTCGCCTTCGGCTTCGAGGTGCTCGAGCTCGTCGATCAATGGCGCCGCCGGCCCCACGCCCCGGGCGCCGCGCGACTGTACCACTCGAACATTTGTTGGCACCCCAGTTCCCCTCACAACCAGCCATGGTGGTGCGTGGAGAGGACGGAGGTCCCGCGGGGGCCGATCCGGCGGCGGCGATCGCCCCCGAGCCGTGCCCGAACCCCCGGCGGGGCCGCGAAGGCCATCGGTCGCCGCCATTACGATGGCCGCCCGTGCGCTACCCGGTCGAGGAATTCACCGATGAGGAGAGAGCCCTCCTCACCCCGCACTTCACCAACCTCGACCGCCCCGTGTTCGCGCTGGTCAACCTGCCGGAGACGGTGAAGGGGGCGCTGTTCGCGCGCTACTCGCGCTACGCGGGCCCCCTGCGCCGGCTCTACCTGGAGGAGTTCGCGGCGGACGTGCCGGAGGGCGGCCGTCCGTTCGAGGGGGAGGAGGGCGAGCGGGCGGCGGGCCTGTACGAGCGCGTCTTCATGGGCTACGGGGACGACTCGATCGCGCAGGTCGGCGGCGCCCACATCGCCTGCGAGTGGGTCTCCAACATCCTCACCAAGGTCCTGCAGCGGGGCCGGCTCGCCGCCTACCTCGAGCAGTCCACCCGCTACATCCCCTACGACTCGCCGCTGCCGGAGTCGGCGGGCGGCGGCTACCGCTTCTACCGCGACGAGGAGCTCGGGCCCGAGTTCGCGCGGGCGATGGAGGAGCTGTTCTCGATCTACTCGCGCTCGCTGACAACGGTCCAGGAGTGGGCCGCCGAGCGCTGGCCCCGGGGCGAGGAGCCCGAGGGCGCCTGGCAGCGCTCGATCAAGGCGAAGGCGCTCGACCTGCTCCGCGGCCTGCTTCCCGCCGCGACGCTGAGCCACGTCGGCATCTTCGCCTCGGGGCAGGCCTACGAGCAGATGCTGCTGCGGATGATGGCCTCGCCGCTTCCCGAGGCGCGCCACTTCGCCGGGATGATCCTCGAGGAGCTGAAGCAGGTGATGCCGAGCTTCGTCGCCCGGGTCGAGCGGCCCGACCGTGGCGGCGAGTGGATCGGCTATCTGGAGCGGCGCCGCGAGGAGACCGAGCGCTGGGTCGCCCGGCTCGGGCTCGACCGCAGGGAGCGCTCCGACGCGCCCTCGGTGGAGCTGGCCGGGGTGGAGGGAAGCGAGGAGGACCTGCTCGCCGCCTCGCTGTTCGAGTCGGCCACGCTCTCCGAGCGGGAGATCCTCGACCGGATCCACGCCCTGCCCCCGGACGAGCAGGCCGAGATCATCGCCGAGCTGGCGGGCGAGAGGGCCAACCGCCGCCACCGGCCCGGCCGCGGCTGGGAGGCCGTGCGCTACCGCTTCGAGATCGTCTCCGACTACGGCGGCTTCCGCGACCTCCAGCGCCACCGCATGCTGACCTGCCAGTGGCAGAGGCTGACCCCCGACCTCGGCGCCGGTGTCCCGGAGGAGGTCGGCGACGCCGGGCTCGGCGACGACTACCAGCGTGCGCTGGAGATCTCGCGGGGCGAGTTCGACCGCCTCTCCAATGCCGGCCTTCGCGACGCGGCCCCCTACGCAATCTGTCTCGGCTACAGGATCCGCTACGTGCTCGACCTCAACGCACGCGAGGCGATGCACCTGATCGAGCTGCGATCGGGCCGCGAGGGGCACCCCACCTACCGCGCCGTCGCCCATGCGATGCACGAGCGAATCGCCACCGTGCACCCGGCGGTCGCCGCGGCGATGACCCACGTCGACCACTCCCAGGAGCCGCGGCTGGAGCGGGTCCTGAGCGAGATCCGCACCCACCGCAGACGCCTGAAGACGGGTGCCCACGCCGACGCTCCGCCGGGGCTGAGCGGTCTCGGCTGAACCCGGGTCGAACCTGCAGCGCATAGGCTTCGTACTACCGCGCGCATGGAGGCACGCGACCCAAGCC
>JBOGZI010000100.1:0-3509 GCA_050697275.1 Solirubrobacterales bacterium
CTTCGGCTTCTCCTCCGTAGAGCCGGGCGCGACCTTCGAGTGCAAGGTCGACAGCGGCCCCTTCTCCCCCTGCACCAGCCCCACCACGATCGGCCCGCTCGCGAACGGCATGCACAACTTCCAGGTCCGCGCCAGGGATCTCGACAACGAGGTGGATCCCACCCCGGAGAGCCGCACGTTCACGGTGGCGGTCCCGCCCGCACCGCCGACCTCGCTCGCGCCGACGATCACGCTTCCATCCAGTCTCTTCAACTTCACCGTGAACGGCACTTCGCTTCAGGTCAGCGTCTCGAGCCCGGGCACGATCAGCGTCGTGGACGTGCGAGCTCCGCTGACCGCCTCGATCGCCAAGAAGAAGAAAAGGAAGCGCAGTTTGCTGCTCAACCCGTCGAGTGCTTCCGGTGGGCCCCCGACGATCACCGTGCCGCTGCGCCTCACGAAGCTCGCCAAGGGGGAGCTGCGCAAGAAGGGGAAGGTGACCGTGAACGCGCGGATCACCTTCACGCCGCAGGGCGGCACCGCCAGCACCCGGACCGCCGGCTTGAAGGTCGCGGTCAAGAAGAAGGGGAGCAAGAAGCGCAACAGGAGCGCTTCGCTCTTCCTCGAGGGCCCACTGGACCTCGCGCGGGAGTAGCCGTGCGCCTGCGCCTCGCCACGGGCCTGCTCGCAATGGTGGCGCTCGGCTGCCAGGCAAGTGCGGCCGCAGCGGCGGCGCCGCAGCAGGTGGGGACGATTTCCCTCCCCGGCGGCGATCCAACCTCGCTCGGGGTCTACGAACCCGACGGCGAGCTGTACGTCTCCGACGACAACGCCGGCGAGGTGCGGGTCTTCGACGGGGACACGCTCGGGCTGATCGGCACCATCTCCGGCGTAGGGTCATCCGGCTTCGACATGGTCGTTGACCAGAGCCTCGGCCGCGTCTATGTGGCCAGCTCCAAGCACCCCTTCACCACGGGCTACAACGACGGCACGGGCAAGGTCGCGGTGATCGATCTCAGCACCAACGCGGTTACCGAGGTCGACGTACCGGACCAGAACCCCGTCACCTCCAACTTCAACCTCGCTCACGACGAGGGGCGCGACCGGGTCTACGTCGCCCACTCGGGCGGGTTCGGCTACATCGATGACACCAACACCTTCCACGCGGCGATGGATGCTCCAGTCACCGATACGACCTACGACATCGGGATCAACACGGTCGCCAACGAGGTCTACTACGCGACGGTGGAGGACAGTGATCCTCGGCTCGTGATCGTCGACGGCGACACACTCGGGCTCACCTTCTTCGACCTCGGGCCGACAGGGGCAGGGGCCCCTCTCGATTTCGCCGTCAACGAAGCGGAGAACAAGGTCTACGTGACGATGGTCTTCGTCCCCGGCCAGGCTGAGCCGGGGATCATGATCCTCGATCGGGACGACGACTCGCACAGCTTCGTCGGCAGCTCCGACCTCAATCCGATCGCCTTCAACCCGGCGACGAGCCGCCTGTTCGCAGGCGTTCAGATCGGAACCGAAGCGGGAATCCTCGAGGGCTCGACGGACGCCTTCACCGAGGTGAAGCTGCCGGACGGCGGCATCGGCGGGATCGACGTGAACGCCTCCAGCGACAACGCCTACATGGCCAGCTCGCAGATGACCTATGTGATGAACGGGTCTCTCAAATGCGCCCAGCGCTTCCCCTCGGGGGCGCCCCTCCGGGGCGGGGTCGTGGCTAGCAACGTCGCGGTCAACCAGGCAACCGACCGTGCCTTCGTGGTCAACGACCAAGAGCAGGCACACGTCAAGGTCTTCCAGGACGGCGACGAGGTCGTCTGTCCGCCACCCGACCCCGGCCTTCCTCCCTTCGTTTTCCCGGACCCCTTCGACCTCGATCCGGACGATGGCGCGGACGACGACACCGCGCAGGGCAAGAAAAAGAAGGCATGCAAGAAGGGCTTCAAGCTGAAGAAGATCAAGCGCAAGGGCAAGAAGCCCAAGAAGAAGTGCGTGAAGATCAAAAAGAAGCGGAAGAAGAGGTAGGCCGGCGCGTCAGCGCGCGCCGCGCATCAGCTGCTCCGGTGAGGGCATCTTGCCCTCGGAGAGCTGCTTCATCAGCTTGCGCATCTGACCGAACTGCTTGACGAGGCGGTTCACGGCCTGCACGTTGGTGCCCGAGCCGGCGGCGATCCGCTTGCGGCGCGAGCCGTTGATCTCCTCCGGGTGCCGGCGCTCATACGGGGTCATCGAGAGGATGATCGCCTCGAGCCGGTCGAGCTCGCGCTCGTCGACCTCACCCATCCCCTGCATCGCCTTGCCCATCCCGGGGATCATCTTCATCAGGTTGCCCATCGGTCCCATCCGGCGGACCTGCTTCATCTGGGAAAGGAAGTCCTCCAGGGTGAAGGTCTGCTTGCGGATCTTCTGCTCGAGGTCGGCGGCCTGGTCGGCGTCGAACTCGTCCTGAGTCTTCTCGATCAGCGACATCACGTCGCCCATCCCGAGGATGCGGCCCGCCATCCGGTCCGGGTGGAAGCGCTCCAGCTCGTCGTGCTTCTCGCCGGTGGAGGCGTAGATGATCGGCTTGCCCGTCACCGCGCGGACCGAGAGCGCCGCGCCGCCGCGCGCGTCCCCATCCAGCTTGGTGATCAGGACCCCGTCGAACTCGGCCACCTCGGCGAAGCTCTCGGCGACGTTGACGGCGTCCTGGCCGGTCATCGCGTCGAGCACCAGCAGCACGTCGAGCGGCTTGGTCGCCTTCCGTACCGCTGCCAGCTCGTCCATCATTTCCCGGTCGACGTGGAGGCGGCCGGCGGTGTCCACGATCAGCACCTCCCGCCCGGCGCCCTTCGCTTCGTCGAGCGCCCACTTCGCCACCTTGACGGCGTCGGTCTCGCCCGCCTGCGAGTAGACCGGGAGCTTCGCCTGCGCGCCGAGCTTCTCGAGCTGCTCGACGGCGGCGGGCCGCTGCAGGTCGGCCGCGGCCAGCGCCACGTCCTTGCCGTCCTTGGCGAGCAGCTTGCCCAGCTTGGCGGTGGCGGTCGTCTTGCCCGACCCCTGCAGCCCGGCCACCAGGATCACGGTGGTCCCGCTCGGAGCGAAGGCGAGCTCGCGCCCGGCGCCGCCCATCAGGGAGGCGAGCTCGTCGTTGACGGCCTTGACGATCGTCTGCCCCGGGTTGAGCGCCTCGGCGATCTCCTCGTCGGCGAGTCGCTCGCGCAGGGCCTCGGTGAAGTCCTTGACGACCTTGAAGTTGACGTCGGCCTCGAGCAGGGCCAGGCGCACCTCGCGCAGCGCCCGGCTCACGTCCTCCTCGGAGAGCTTGCCGCGGGAGCGAAGGTCGCCCAGCACGCCCTGCAGGCGCTCTGAGAGCTGGTCGAACATCCGCCCCAGCTTAGGGGCAGCGATCGAGCAGGGCCCGCGCCGGGTCGGCCCCGCGGCCTCGTGCGTCGGCGTTCAGGCGGCAGAGGCGGCGCCGCTTTCCGGTGCGCCGGCCGTTGCCCCTGCGCTTGCTCGCGCTCGCGGCCGAGGCC
>JBOGZI010000101.1:0-9555 GCA_050697275.1 Solirubrobacterales bacterium
TCGCGCTCGCCGACGAGCGGCTTCGGATCGATCACGAGCCACGGCTCACGCTCAGCCCGGAGGACGTTGCCGCCGTGGAGATCCTGGTTGGCGAGGAAGGCAGCGGTTCGGGCTGCGCTGTGGAAAACCTCCACGGCGAAGTCGAGCAGCGGGCGCTCGAACGGCCGCCCGCCCAGTTCGTAGCGACTCGGAGCTTCCTCGGTCCACCGTTCCGCCTCGTTCGTGAGGAGTCTGAACGGGTGCGGCTCTTCGGGCTCGCGCCACAGCCGCGGAAGAAGCTCCGCCACGACGGCCGGCTCGTCGATCCCGGCGTCCCACAGTCGCGTGCCGGGTAGGCAGCGCTCGATCAGGAACGCACGCCGCGCGTCGTCTCGAGCCAGAAGCCGGACCGCCCCCGCGCCGGCCCAACGGGCCAGGGCCTCCGCCTCGTGATCCGCCTCGAAGTGCGACGGCGCGTTCAGCTTGAGCACGGCCTCCCCTGCAGGCACGACCAGGGAATGCGACGTATCAATCGGCTCCTCGAGCTCGAGGCTCCACAGCTCGGCACACTCGGCCGCCAGGCGCGGCAGCTCCCCAAGCCAGTCCGGCTCGTGCCGCCACTCCTCCGCAAGGGCCTGCGGGACCCGCACGGGGCGAGATTACGTGTCGTGTCTCTTGGGGGACGAGGCGCAGCACGCCGGCGCGTTCTAGCCGCCGGGCGCCCCAGCCGTCAGCTTGCCCTTAGCATCGCCCGGCAGAAGTCGGAGCGGTCGAGCATGCCGGCGAAGCGGCCGTCCTCGACGACTGCGATGGCGGCGAGGCCGCAGTGGAGGAACCGCTCCGCCACGTGAAGCGCGCTTGTCGCCGCGTCCACGGTCACCGGCTCGACCATGTGCTTCTCGAGCGGCTCGCCGCTCACCGTGCGGGCGCGCTCGGTCAGGATGCCGAGGTCGTCCTGGGCGAAGGCGGTGTGGCGGAGGTCGGCCAGGTAGGGCGGGAAGAGGCCGCGTAGGAGCTCCTCGCCGCCGAAGAGGCCGACGACCGCGCGCTCCCCGTCGAGCACCGCGATCACGGGCACGGGCCTGGCGGCCAGCTCCTCGGCCGCCTCGAGGAAGGTGGCCGTCTGCGGGACGGCCGCCTCGACCAGCTCGATGTCGGAAAGGGTTTGCACGAGTGATCTAAAGCTGGAAGAGGAGGAGGTACACCATAGCGATCACCAGGGAGACGAGGGTCACCGGGACGCCGACGAGCAGGAAGCGGACGAACGAGACCGGGTGACCGCTCCGGTCGAGCACGCCCGTGGCGGCGACGTTGGCCGCGGCGGCGATGATCGTCGCGTTCCCGCCGAAGCAGGCGCCCAGCGAGAGCGCCCACCAGTACGAGTCGTCCTCCCCGCCGCCAAGCTGGTCGACCACGGGGATCATCGCGGTGGTGAAGGGGATGTTGTCCACCACGGCCGAGCCGGCGGCGGCGATCCAGGTGATTCCCAGCAGCTCCGCGGTCCTGTCTCCGCCGGTCAGGTTCTCGACTGCCGTCGCCACCTCCTCGATCGCGCCCGTCTCCTCCAGCGCTCCGACCATCACGAACAGGGCTACGAAGAAGAACAGCGTCGGCCACTCGATGTTGGAGAGCGCATCCTCGAGGCTGATCCGCGTGACGGCCAAGGCGACCGCCGCCCCAGTCAACGCCACCGTGGCCGGCTCGATGTGCAGGGTCTGATGAGCGAAGAACGCGAGGATCGTAGCCACCAGCACCGGGCCGGTACGGCGCAGCTCGGCCGCGTCGCCGATCGAGTTGGAGGCGTCGAGCTCCATCACGAAGCGCCGGTTCTCCTCGGCGATCTGGAGCCGGGGGCGGTAGAGCCGGTAGAGCAGCGCAGTCACCGCGATCAGCGTGACCAGCGCGATCGGCGCCAGGTTGACGATGAACTCGTTGAAGCTGAGGTCGGTCGCCCCGGCGATGATGATGTTGGGCGGGTCGCCGATCAGGGTGGCGGTGCCACCGATGTTGGAGGCGATCACCTCGATGATGATCAGCGGGATCGGGTCGACGTCAAGGGTGTCGGCGAGCAGGAAGGTGATCGGGACGACGAGCAGGATCGTGGTCAGGTTGTCGAGGAACGCCGAGAGCAGCGCGGTTGTGCCGACGAGGCTGATCACCACCCAGAGCGGCCTCCCACGTGAGAGCTGCCCAGCGCGGATCGCGATGTAGTCGTAGACGCCGGTCTGCTGCGTCAGATAGACGAGGATCATCATCCCGGCGAGCAGGCCGATCGTGTTGAAGTCGACCGACTCGATCGCCTTGTCCTGGTTGAACTCGCCGACGAAGAGGACGACGATCGCAGCCCCGAGCAGCGCCACCTGGGTGCGGTGCACCTTCTCGGTGGCGATCACCGCGAGCACGATCAGGAAGGTGGCGACCGCGAGGGCCATAGCCTGATCCTATTTGCGCTTCGGGGTCTCCTCCGTCACTGCCTCGTCCTCGAGCAGCCGCTTCTTCTCGGCGCGGAACTCGGCCGCGGTGAGCACGCCCCTCTTCTTCAGCTCGCCGAGGCGCTCCAGCCGCTCCAACCGTGCGTCATCCGGGTGACGGTCGTCGCTGCCGAGCTCGCGGACGGCCGCGCCGATCCTCCGGCCGGCCTCGGCGCTCGCGCGTCTCGCCCGCTGGCGCATGCCCAGCAGCCACTCGCCCCGGCGGGCTTCGGGGAACTCGTGGTGGGTCTTGCGGCTGAGCGCCTCGAGCCCGGCCGCCGCCAAAGCGATCAGCGCCAGCGTGATCACGGCCTCGCGGCCGTTGTCGGGGGGCGAGATGATCAGGTAGAGGAAGGCGACCGCGGCAAAGACCCCCCAGATCAGGCCGGGCCGATCGCGGAACTGCGGCGCGACCGCCTGGCGGATCGTCACCGCTCCGTTGGCCGGGGAGGCGAGGAACGCCGCGACCGTGAAGAGGACGCCCAGCGCGATCACGCTGGTCGCGATGCTGTGCAGCAGCGAGGTGGCGATCGTCCAGGCGTGCTCGGCCGGGAGCCGGGCGGCCTCGGTGTGGGCGAGCTCGTCCACGACCGGCCCCTGGGCGACGCTGCGCAGGGCGATCGCCGCCAGCCCTGCGGCGACCAGGCCGAGGCCATAGCCGAGCACGACCATCCAGCGCCTCCCCCTGGCGAGGTAGGCCGCCAGCGCGAACAGCGCCAGGGTTCCCAGGGAGAAGAGCCATGTGAGTCCCTCGAGGATCCGGGTGATCGTGCGGGCGGTCTGGAGCTGATCGGCCTCGGCCACCTCGAGCACCGCCACCCCGGCCGGGATCTTGCCCTCCGCCTGCTTGCGGAGCCCGATCCGGTCTGCCAGCTGGAGGACGATCGGCCGCAGGTCGAGCACTACCTTGCCGCTCTGGGTAGAGACGACCTCGTTGTCGCCCTTGAGGATCTCGATCAGCTGGCTGTGGGCGACCCGGTTCGCGTCCCGCCACAGCCCCTGCACCCGGGGCTGCTGCAGCGCCTGCTCGGCCGCCCGCATCGCGAACTCGCGCAGACCGCCGGCGACGGGGGCGGCCACCGGCTTGAGATCGTCCGGCAGCCGCTTCTGGAGCTGGCCGGAGACGTCGACGTTGGCGTAGAGCTGCTCCACGGCGTAGTCGGCGATCGCGTCCGAGATCACCTCGTCCTCGAGCAGCTCGCCGCTCGTCTCCACCCACTGGTCGGTGTCGAGCACCTGCCGGTCGATCCAGGTGGTGAGGATCGCCAGGAAGGCGAGGATCGAGGCGAGCACGACCAGGACCCTGACCGTGATCGTGTAGCGCGACTCGGGGGGCTCGGCGGAACCGTTCATGAAGCGGCTTCGAGCCTAGAGGGCGTCGCGAGGGAGGGTGGGATCAACCGCCCGCCTTGGCGCGGTCGATCACGTCCTTGGCCAGTCGCGCCTCGATCAGCTCGAGCCGCTCGGCGATCTCGCGCACCCGCTCGTGTATCCGCGAGATCTCCTGTGGAGCGGCCACGGCAGCCTCGCCTGTCTGGCTTAGGCCGCGATCGGCTCGAGCCGCTGCTCGACCCACTCGGTCGAGGCGAGGTGCTTGCGCATGCCGAGCTGCTTCGGGGAGAAGCCGAGCCCCAGCCCGACCAGCTGCGGCAGGTGCAGGATCGCCAGGTCGAGCTCGCGGTTGACGACCTTGGCCGCCTCCGGCTGCTGCATGTCGAGGTTGAGATGGCAGAGGGGGCAGGGGGTGACCAGGCAGTCGGCGCCGGCCTCGAGCCCGTCGATGATGTGGGTGCCCGCCTGTCGCAGGGAGACCTCGCGGGCCATGGTGATGATCGGGAACCCGCAGCACTTCCGGGCCCCGTCGTATTGGACCACCTCGCCGCCGAGCGCCTCGATCAGCCGGTCCAGGTAGAGATCTCGCTCGGGATGGTCCTCGTAGCCGAGCCGGTGGCGCGGCCGGAGGATGTAGCAGCCGTAGAAGGGTCCGACCCGCAGCCCCTCGAGCGGGCGCTGCACCTGCTGCTTCAGCCGGTCGAGCCCGTAGTCCTCGACCAGCATCCAGAGAAAGTTCTTGTTGGAGAATCCCTCCGGGTCGTAGGAGAGCCCCTCTTCGGCGAGCGCCTGATTGATGTGGGAGCGGTACTCGGTGTCGGCGTCGACCCGCTGCTGGCACTCCGACTGGGCGCCCTGGCAGGTCGAGCAGATGTTCATCATCGGCGCGCCCGTCTGCTGCGCGAGGGCGAAGGTGCGCGCGTTGAGCGTGTCGGCCAGCTCCTGGTTGTGCTCGGCGATCACCCCGGCGCCGCAGCAGTTGGCGCGGTCGAGTTCGACCAGCTCGATTCCCAGCCGGTCGGCGACCAGCGCCATCGAGCCGTGCAGCTCGGTGGTGAAGCCGCGGCTGACGCATCCCGGCCAGTAGGCCACCTTCATCAGGCCGCCTCCTCCAGCCTTAAACGGGTTGCTCCTGCGGAGCACCCTCGCTTCTCGGGGGCGGCCGTCATCCTTCCTCCGGCTCGACCTTCCCCTCGGGGACCGCCTCGGCCTCGGGGACCGGCGCCTCGTCCTCCCCCTCCTCGCCCTTGATGTAGAGGTTGAGCTCGACCTGGTGGTCCTCGGCGTGGTCGTAGATCCGCTTCACGTGGTCCTGGGCGCCGTCGGGCAGCTTCGGGTGGACGCCCGGGATCAGCTTCGGCAGCGAGCGCATCTTGCCTGTGCGGATGCCGCGGATCGCGGTCGGAATCGACTCGAGCAGCGCCTTGATCGCGCCGCGGGGCGGCTTCAGCTTGCCCTTGATTCCGGGCGCGAACGACTCCTGCAGCAACAGCGCCTCATCGAGGGTGCCCTTCTTCTCGATGATCTTGGCGAAGGCCTCCTCGTGGCGGTGCCCGTTGTTGACGTCGTTGATCTCGTGCTCGTCGCTGGCGATCCGGCGCAGCCGCATGATCTGGTCCATCGGGGCGACGCCCTTGGGGCAGGCGTCGATGCAGGAGAAGCAGTGGGTGCAGTCGTAGATGCCGTGCGGGTCGTTGGCGAGGTCGTGGAGGCGCTCCTCCTTCTCGCCGTCGCGCGGGTCGCCGACGAAGCGATAGGCCTTGGCGAGCGCGGCGGGGCCGATGAAGTCGGGGTCGGCCTCCATCGAGAGGCAGGCGGAGACGCAGGCACCGCACTGGATGCAGGCCATCGACTGGGTGACGTCGATCATCGAATCCGGCGGGACCACGTACTCGCGCTCCGGCGGGTCGCCCTCCGGAAGCAGCCACGGGGTGACCCGGCGGATCTTGGCCCAGTGGGTCGACTCCATGTCGGTGACCAGGTCCTTGATCACCGGCATGTTCCCCATCGGCTCGACCACGATCTCGGTGCGGCCCCCATTGGTGGCGGTCTTCGTCTGGTCGGCGCCCGTCTGCGTCGCCACGCCGTGGCTCTCCGCGTAGCTCTGAGCGTCCTCGAGCATCGTCTTGCAGGCGAGGGTGGACTCGCCGTTGATCTTCACCCCGCAGGAGCCGCAGATCGCGGCGCGGCAGGAGCAGCGGACCGCCAGCGAGCCGTCCTCGCGGTCCTTGGCCTGCAGCAGGCCGTCGAGCACCGAGAGCGTCGGGTCGAGCTCGACGTCGAAGCGCTCCCAGTAGGGGCCCTCGCCCGACTCGGGCAAAAAGCGCCGCACCTTGAGCGTGAACTCGGCCACTCCTAGACCCTACCCACCCGGGAAGGGGCGATCGCCGGGGGAGCCCCCATCAGTAGGTCCTCTCCTGCGGCTGCCATTCGGTGATCGTCACCTCCGAGTAGCTGATCTCGGGGCCGTCGTCGGTCCGGGTGAGGTCGATGTGCTTCAGCCACTCCTCGTCGTTTCGCTCCGGGAAGTCGGTCCGGTACTGGGCGCCCCGGCTCTCGGTGCGGTGGATCGCCGCCACGCAGGTGGCCTCCGCGTTGTCGAGCATGAAGCCGAGCTCGATCGCGCCGAACAGGTCCTGGTTGAAGACCGCGCTGTGGTCGTCGATGTAGCAGCTCTGCGCCTCCTCCTTGAGGCGGCGCACGGTCTCGAGCGCCGCTTCGAGTCCCTCCGCGTCGCGGAAGACCGCGACCTTCTCGTCCATCGTCCGGCCCAGCTCCTTGCGGATCTCCGCGACCCTGCGGCCGGAGCCCTTCTCCCGCCCCAGGAGCTCGGCGATCTTCGCCTCCTCGTCATTGAGCGCCGAGTGAGGGGCGTGGACGGGCTCGCGGCCCTTGGCGCGCCCGGCCGCGTCGACGCCGGACCGCCTGCCGAAGATCAGGGTGTCGAGCAGCGAGTTGGCGCCGAGCCGGTTGCCGCCGTGCACGGAGACGCAGGCCACCTCGCCCGCCGCGTACAGCCCGGGTACCTCGGTGCGCCCCTCGTTGTCGGTCTTGACGCCGCCCATCGCGTAGTGGTTGCCGGGCTTGATGTGGATCGGCTCCTTGGTGATGTCGACGCCGGCGAAGTCGCGGCCGACCAGGACGATCTCCCTGAGCGCCTCGTGGATCCGCTTGCGGGGGACGACGGTGATGTCGAGCGCCACGGTGCCGTCCGGGAAGCCGCGGCCCTCGTTGATCTCGGTCTGCTCGGCGCGCGAGACGACGTCGCGGGAAGCGAGCTCCATCTTGTTGGGCGCGTAGCGCTCCATGAAGCGCTCGCCCTTGGCGTTGAGCAGGGTCGCGCCCTCCCCGCGGGCGCCCTCGGTGATCAGGAAGCCCTTGCCCGCCAGCGTGGTCGGGTGGTACTGGATCATCTCCATGTCCATCAGCTTCGCCCCGGCGCGGTAGGCCATCGAGATCCCGTCGCCGGTGCAGATCAGCGCGTTGGTGGTCGGCTGCCAGGCCTGGCCGTTGCCGCCGGTGGCGAGGATCACCGCCTTGGCGCCGAAGTGCTCCAGCGAGCCGTCGGCGACGTTGCGGCAGATCGCCCCAGCGCACTCGCCCTGGTCGTCGAGCGCGAGCGCGGTGGTGAAGTACTCCTCGTAGCGCTTGACCTCGTCCGAGTACTTCATCAGCTGCTCGTAGAGCACGTGCATGATCGCCTGGCCGGTGATGTCGGCGACGTAGTAGGTGCGCGCCGCGGAGGCGCCGCCGAAGGCGCGGGTGCCGAGCTTGCCTTCCTCGTTGCGGTGGAAGGTGACCCCGAGGTGCTCGAGGTGGAGCAGCTCCTCCGGCGCCTCCCGGCACATGATCTCGACCGCGTCCTGGTCGGCGAGGTAGTCGGAGCCCTTGACCGTGTCGAAGGCGTGCGACTCCCACGTGTCGTCCTCCTGGAGGGCGGCGTTGATCCCGCCCTGGGCGGCGTTCGAGTGGGAGCGGACCGGGTGAACCTTGCTGATGATCCCGACCGAGACGCCCTGCTCGGCCGCGGCCAGCGCGGCGCGCTGGCCGGCGAGCCCCGCTCCGATCACCAGGACGTCGTGGTCAGGCACGACCCACTTCTCCCTGCGTCCACTCAGGCACGGGCGCGATCCTATATCGCCCGCGTTTGGCGCCACTCATCAGGCGTGACCGCCGGCGGCCGCCTCTAAGTGCTGCGGCCGGCGGCCGCCGGATCCCGCAGGGCCCGGCCGACCGCGTCCGCGGTGATCACCCCCCGCAGCCGTCCGTCGGCGTCGGTGGCGACCACCGCGCCCAGCCGGCGCAGCGCTTCGTTGCCGAGCAGCGACTCGAGTGGGGAGTCCTCCCTCACCGCGAGCGAGCCGCTGTCCCGGGCGAGCACGTCGCCGACCGTCTGCGAGGCCCGCTCGACGGCGGGGACGGAGTCGGCCGTGCCCTGGTCGAGCAGGCCGATGAAGCGGCCCCTCGAGTTGACCACCGGGAACCACGGCCAGCGGTAGCGCAGGAAGTACTCGTCGAGCGCCCGCTCGATCGACAGGCCGTCCGGGATCGCGACCGGCTCGCGGTCCATCACGTCGCCGACCGAGACCCCCTCGATCCGGCTGGTGATCTCGCTCTGGACGACCGCGCCGCGCGCGGCGCCGTTGAGGATGAAGCCGAGCACGACCGACCACAGCCCGCCGACAACGTCTCCCTGGATGAAGAGGAAGGCCCCGAAGCCGATCAGGAGGTAGGCGAAGCCCTGGCCGAGGGTGGCGGCGAACCGGGTGGCGCTGGTCCGGTTGCCGCTCACCCGCCAGGCGATCGCCCTCGCGACCCGGCCGCCGTCGAGCGGATAGGCCGGAACCAGGTTGAAGATCAGCACCAGCAGGTTGATGCTGCCGAGCCAGGCGATCATCGCGACGATCCCGCTGACGTCGGCTCCTCCCTCGGTGAGGGCGGCATCCCGGAACTCGTCGCCGCCGGCCAGCAGCAGCCCCGCCGCGGCGCAGGCGGCGACGATCAGCGCTGTCACCGCCGGGCCGGCGATCGCGATCTTGAACTCGGTGCCCGGCGAGTCGGAGTCGCGCTCCATGCGCGCGACCCCGCCGAACATCCAGAGCGTGATCGAGCCGATCCCGATCCCGTGGCGAAGCGCGACCACGGCATGGCCGAGCTCGTGCAGCAGGATCGAGCCGAAGAAGAGCAGGGCGCTGGCGACCGCGAGCACGTAGGGCCCGATCGCGTTGTCGTCGGCGCCCAGCACGTCGCGGTAGTAGCTCGAGAGCCAGATGATCACCAGGAAGAGGACGACGAACCACGAGTAGTCGACCCCGATCCTGATCCCCCGCACCTGAAAGAGCGTGATGCCGCCTGTGGGCATATCGCTGATCTTAGGGCCGAGGGACTAGGTTTCCCTCCCATGGAGGCGGGCACACAGGACGCGATCTCGGCGCCGCCGGAGGAGGGCTGGATGAGGTCGCGGCTCGACGAGCTGTGCTCCTACGAGCGCGGGTCGGCGTCCGAGGGCGAGCGCCGCGCCGCCGAATGGCTCGCCGGGGAGCTGCGCGAAGCCGGTGCCCGCGAGGCCCGCGTCGAGGAGGAGCCCGAGGCGAACGGCAGCTTCTGGTGGTCCCTGGGGCTGCTCACCGGCGCGGGAGCGGTGGCCGGGCTCGCCGCCCGGCGCGGCGGGAGTCTCTCGCGTGCTCTCGCCGTCGTCACCGGTGCTGGCGCAGCGGCGCTTGCCGCGGACGAGCTGCCGCCGGGCCGCCGTCGCTTCCGCCGCCTGCTGCCG
>JBOGZI010000102.1:0-6282 GCA_050697275.1 Solirubrobacterales bacterium
CCTCGCACGCGGCGGAGCCGCCGCGCACCGTCGCCGAGGCGATGGCGGCGGCCGACGTGGTGCTGGCGCCGACCGTGCAGTCGCTCTCGCACACGGCCTCCCGCAAGCGGGCGACCGAGGCCGGGACGAGGATCGCCACGCTGCCCGGGGTGACCGAGGAGATGCTGGCGCGGGTGATGAGCGCCGACACCGACGGGTTGCGTCGCAAGGGCCGCGCGGTAGCGGACGCCCTCGACGCCGCCGAGGAGGCACGCCTCAGCTGCCCCAACGGAGGCGACCTCTGGCTCTCCCTGGAGGGGCGGAAGGCGATCCCGGACGCCGGCGAGCTGACCGCTCCGGGCGCTTTCGGCAACCTGCCCTGCGGCGAGGGCTTCATCGCCCCGGCGAACGCCCACGGCACCCTGGTGATCGACGGCTCGATGGCCGGGGTGGGGCTGGTCGACGAGCCGGTCGAGCTGGTGGTCGAGGCCGGGCATCTCACCTCGGCCCGGGGCGGCCAGGGGATGGCGTTCATGGAGCTGCTCACCGCGCACGGCGAGGACGGGACCAACGTCGCCGAGCTCGGCATCGGCACCAACGAGCGGGCGAAGCTGACCGGGAACATCCTCGAGGACGAGAAGATCCTCGGCACCGCACACGTCGCCTTCGGCGCCTCGGCTGCGATCGGCGGCAAGGTCCAGGTCCCGATCCACCTCGACGCGGTGGTGATGAAGCCCACGGTCGAGCTCGACGGCGAGGCGGTCGTCCGCGAGGGCGGGCTGCTGATCTGACGTGGCGGACGATCGCATCCTGGTCGGGGTCCCCAACTTCTCTGAGGGGCGCAACGAGCGGGTGATCGACGCGCTCGAGGCGACGCTCAGCGCCCGCGCCAACCTGGTCAACGTCCACTTCGACCGGCAGCACAACCGCAGCGTCTTCACCCTGGCGGCGGGGGGCGGGCGCCTCGCGGAGGCGCTGATCGCCGGCGCCGAGCATGCCCTCGCCCTGATCGACCTGCGCGCCCATCAGGGAGCGCATCCCCACATCGGCGCCCTCGACGTCTGTCCCGCGGTCTGGGTGCGCGAGGAGGACCGCGACGCCGCGATCGCCGCGGCGCGGGCCGCCGCCGAGGGGATCGCCGGCCTCGGGATCCCGGTGTTCCTCTACGGCGAGCTCGCCTCCAGCCCGGAGCGGCGCGAGCGGGCCTTCTTCCGGCGCGGTGGTCCGGCCGAGCTGTCCCGGAGGATGACCTCGGGCGAGCTGACGCCCGACCTCGGCCCGTCGGACCCCCACCCGAGCGCCGGGGCGACCCTGGTCAGCGCGCGGCCCCCCCTGGTCGCCTTCAACGTCGAGCTCGACACCCCGAACCCCGAGATCGCCCGCCAGATCGCCGCCGAGATCCGCGAGCAGGACGGCGGGCTGTCGGGCGTCCGGGCACTGGGGATGCCGCGCGAGCGCGAGCGGACCCAGGTCTCGCTCAACGTCCACGATCCGGAGGCGGTGCCGCTGGCGAAGCTGGTCGCCGAGATCACCCGCCTCGCCGCCGAGCACGGGGTGCGACCGGTCGAGGCCGAGCTGGTCGGGCTCGCCCCGGAGGCGGCGCTGGCGGGCTATCCGGGCGATCCGCCGATCCGCGGCTTCGATCCCGACCAGCACATCCTCGAGCGCGCCCTGGAGCGGGCCGGTGGCTGAGCGGGAGGCGAGGCCGGGTCGGTAGATTCCGGTCGATGGCCCAGACCAAGCGCAAGCGCCGCCGCAAGCATCGCGGCACCCAGGGGGGCCGGATCGACCGCAAGCCCGCCCGCGGCCGGCCCAGGAGCCGCGCCGAGGCGAAGTCGCGGGCACAGGCCCGGGGCAAGAAGCGCGGGGCCCGCGAGCGGACCGTCTCGCCGCCGACCTGGGCAAGCGCCGCCAAGAAGGGGCTGTTCGCGGCGGTGCTCTTCTTCGTGCTGCTGATGGTCGGGTTCGGACGGGAGCCGCTTCCCTCCGCCGCGATCGCGCTGCTGATGGTCGGGTTCTACGTGCCGATGGCCTACCTCACCGACCGCTTCTTCTACGACCGCCAGATGCGCAAGGCCGAGCGCGAGCGGCTCGCCAAAGCGGAGCGGCGAGCCGGCGAGTAGCGCCGCGGCTACCCTTGATGCGAGGGCGCACCGCAGGCGAAGCCGAGGAGCGACCCGTTTAGTTATGGACGTCCGCATGTTCACCGTGGGCCCGGTCGGGGAGAACTGCTTCCTCCTCCGCGCCGACGGCTCCGACCGCGCCCTGATCGTCGACCCCGGCGAGGAGGCCGAGCGCATCCTCGGGGCTGTCGACGAGCTGGGGGTGGCGGTCGAGGGGATCCTGCTCACCCACACCCACTTCGACCACATCGGCGCCGTGGCGCCGGTCGCGAAGGCGACGGGCGCGCCGGTCTGGTGCCCAGAGCTCGAGGTGCCTGTGCTCGCCGACATCAACGCCTTCGTGCCCTGGCCGGGCTTCGGGCCCTTCGAGAGCTACGAGGCCGACCACACCGTGAGCGGCGGGGAGAAGCTGAAGCTGGCCGGCCTCGAGATCGACGTCATCTTCACCCCGGGCCACAGCCCCGGCCACGTCACCTACTCGGTGCCCGCCGAGGGCGGGATCTTCTCCGGCGATGTCCTCTTCCAGGGATCGGTCGGCCGCACCGACCTCCCCGGCGGGGACTGGGGCACCCTGCTCGAGTCGATCAGGACCCTGGTCGAGGGCCATCCACCCGAGACCAAGGTCTATCCGGGGCACATGGGAATCACCACGCTCGGCGCCGAGCGGGAGACCAACCCCTTCCTGGCCGAGCTGGCGAGGTAGCCGCTTCCCCATCTAGGCTGGCCGCATGGCCGCCAGGTTCAAGGCCCCGCGGGGCACCTTCGATGTGCTGCCCGAGGGGCAGCCGGTGCGCCGGCGGATCGAGGAGACGGCCCGCGAGCTGCTCGAGGCCGCGGGCTACGCCCGGGTCGACACCCCGGCCTTCGAGGAGACCGAGCTGTTCGCGCGCGGCGTCGGCGAGTCCACCGACATCGTCCAGAAGCAGATGTTCAGCTTCGAGGATCAGGGTGGGCGCAGCCTCACCCTGCGCCCGGAGGCGACCGCCTCGATCTGCCGCGCCTATCTCGAGCACGGCATGCACAAGCTGGCGCAGCCGGTGAAGCTCTGGTCCTCGGGCCCCTTCTTCCGCCACGAGCGCCCCCAGGCCGGCCGCTACCGCCAGTTCAGCCAGATCGACGCCGAGGTGATCGGCTCCGACTCCCCCCTTGTCGACGCGGAGCTGATCGTGCTGCTGGGAGACTTGCTCGCCAGGCTCGGGGTCGAGGGCGTGAGGCTGCGGCTGAGCAGCCTCGGGTCCCCCGGCGCGCGGGCCGCCTACCTCGATGAGCTGCGCACCTATCTCCGCTCCCACGAGAAGGAGCTGAGCAAGGAGGTGCGCGAGCGGATCGACGGCAATCCGCTCCGCGCCTTCGACGCGGACCACGAGGGGACCCGCAAGGTGATGGCCGAGGCGCCCACCCTGCTCGACCGTCTCGAGGCGGATGACGCCGAGCACTTCGGGGTGGTGCGCGAGCTGCTCGACCGCGAGGGCGTCGCCTACGAGCTCGACCCGACGCTGGTGCGGGGGCTCGACTACTACACCCGCACGGTCTTCGAGTTCGAGTGCGAGCGGCTCGGCGCGCAGTCAGGGGTGGGCGGCGGCGGCCGCTACGACGGCCTGATCGAGCAGCTCGGGGGTCCGGCGACGCCGGCGAACGGATGGGCGGCGGGGATCGAGCGGATCGCGCTCGCCCTCGGCGACCGGGAGGAGGCGGCCGCGACCCAGGTCTTCATCGTCGCGGAGGGGGCCGAGCGCGAGCGGGCGCTGGCGATCGCGACCGAGCTGCGCCGGGCGGGGCTCGCGGCGGAGCTCGATCTCGGCGAGCGCGCGGTGAAAGGGCAGATGAAGCAGGCCGACCGGGTGGGCGCGCGCTACGCGCTGATCCTCGACGACTCGAAGGCAACCCTGCGCGAGATGGACTCCGGCGAGGAGCAGGAGATCGATCCGGCCCGCGTCGCCGAGGAGCTGGCCGGCTCCTAGCCGCGCCTGGGGCGGCCGCTTGCACCCCCGACCTGGTGGGGATTGACACACTGCCCTCGCGATGGGCGGCGAATTCCCCGCATTGAGGGCAAACCGGTACCGCGACGCCTGGTGCGGGCAGGTGCTGCCCGAGCGCGTCGACTCCGAGTGCCGGGTCGCGGGCTGGGTCCACCGCCGCCGCGACCACGGCGGCCTGATCTTCATCGACCTGCGCGACCGTACCGGGCTGGTGCAGCTCGTCTTCAACCCCGACGAGGCTGGGGACGCCTTCGAGCTCGGGCACCGGCTTCGCGCGGAGGACGTGCTCACGGCGGCCGGCCGGGTCGTCAGGCGGGATCCGAAGGACGTCAACGAGAAGATCCCGACCGGCGAGGTCGAGATCCGGGTGACGGACGCCGAGCTGCTCTCGGATGCCGACACGCCCCCCTTCGAGATCGAGTCCTTCTCCGGCGAGGTGAGCGAGGAGACCCGGCTGCGCCACCGCTACCTCGACCTCCGCCGCGACCGGATGCGGGAGGCGATCGAGCTCCGCCACGCGGTGACGCGCGCGATCCGGGAGTTCCTCTCCGGGGAGGGGTTCCTCGAGATCGAGACCCCGATCCTGACCCGCTCGACGCCCGAGGGGGCGCGCGACTTCCTCGTCCCGAGCCGCCTCCAGCACGGCTCCTTCTACGCCCTGCCGCAATCCCCGCAGCTCTTCAAGCAGCTCCTGATGATGGGGGGATTCGAGCGTTACTTCCAGATCGCGCGCTGCTTCCGCGACGAGGACCAGCGGGCCGATCGCCAGCTCGACTTCACCCAGCTCGACCTCGAGATGGCCTTTGTGGACACGGACGACGTGATCGAGCTCAACGAGCGCCTGCTCGCGGACGTGCTGGGTCGCTTCGGCGTCCCGATCGAGCTGCCGATGCGGCGCCTGACCTACGACGAGGCGATCTCCCGCTACGGCAGCGACAAGCCCGACCTCCGCTTCGGCCTCGAGCTGCACGAGCTCACGGATACCTTCCGGGGCTCGGAGTTCAAGGCCTTCGCCTCGGCGATCGAGGGCGGGGCCGTGGTCAGGGGCCTCAACGCCGGCTCGCGGCAGCTCTCCCGGGCGGAGCTCGACGGCCTGGTCGACGAGGCCACTGAGCTCGGCGCCAAGGGGCTCGTCTACGCGGTCGTGGAGGCCGATGGCTGGCGCTCGCCCGTCGCGAAGTTCCTCTCGGAGGAGGAGATCCGAGCGGCCGGAGAGGCGCTCTCGGCGTCCGAGGGGGACCTCCTGCTGCTGGTGGCGGACAGGCCCGCGATCTCCGCCGCGGTCCTGGGCGAGCTTCGCCGCCGGCTCGGTCGCCGTCTCGAGCTGATCGACCGGGAGGCGAACGAGCTCACCTGGATCGTCGACTGGCCGCTCGTCGAGTGGAACGAGGAGGAGGGGCGCTGGGATCCCCACAACCATCCCTTCACCTCCCCGGCGGGCGAGCTTGACACGGATGACCCAGGCGCGGCTCGCGCCAAGGCATACGATGTGGTCTGGAACGGCTGGGAGATCGGGGGAGGCTCCATTCGTATCTCCGACCCGGACGTGCAGCGAAACGTGTTCGCCGCGATCGGCATCGACGAGCAGCAGGCGGAGGAGCGCTTCGGCTTCCTGCTCGAGGCCCTGCGCTACGGGGCGCCCCCGCACGGCGGGATCGCCTACGGCCTCGACCGGATGGTCGCCCTGCTGCACGGCTCGGACTCGATCCGGGACGTGATCGCGTTCCCGAAGACCGCCTCGGGGAGCGATCCGCTCACCGGTGCACCCGCCGCGGTCGACGAGCGCCAGCTGCGCGAGCTCGGTCTCTCGCTGCGGGGCGGGAAGGGCGAGGGACGCTGATGGAGGGACGAAGGCCCCCCGACGAGGATCCCTTCGAGTGGACCGACTCACCACCCCGCTCGGGCCGGCGCTACAGCGAGCGCTCCTTCGACACCGGCGAGAGCGAGACCCCCGATACCGAGGAGCGGAGCTCTTTCGACCCCGGGACCGAGGAGCCACCCTCGTTCGACCCGGGGAGCGAGGAGGAGGGGGCCGCCTTCGACCCGGGGCCGGGCCCCGAGGACCCCTACGAGAGCTGGCGGGAGGGGACCGAGGAGCGCCAGGGGACGGGCGAGCCTTTCTTCGACAGCAGCGAGTGGGAGGCCCTGGATACCGGCGAGCGCGAGGCCCTCGACACCGGCGAGCGCGAGGCGTATGAGAC
>JBOGZI010000103.1:0-3005 GCA_050697275.1 Solirubrobacterales bacterium
GGTACGCGCGGGTGCGCCCCTCCGCGCTGACCCGGCGCGCGAGCACGATCTCCTCGGCGTCGGGCGCGATGCGGTCCCCGAGCCGCTCGCGCAGCTCCTCCGGCAGCGACAACACGCCCTCCACGTAGGCCTCGGCGGCGCCGGGGCGCACGATCCCCGAGCGGGGCTTGCCGCCCAGGAGGAGGTCCAGTGCGTGGGCCAGCACGGTCTTGCCCGCGCCGGTCTCGCCGGTCAGGACGTTCAGGCCGGGACCGAGGCGCAGCTCGGCCCGCTCGATCAGCAGCAGGTTCTCGATGCGCAGCTCGAGCAGCACCCGCCCTGTCTAGCAATGCAAGATGACGGACTCTCCCCCTCCGCACCGGGCGACCGCCGCGAGATCGTGAAAGAATCCCTGCGGGAGGTCGCCAAAGTTGCCCTCGTCTCAGTCCGGCCTTGGGGTAGTCCTTATCGATGACCACGAGCTCGTGCGAGCGGCGCTCCGCACGGTGCTCGAGGACGCCGGGGTCGAGATCTCCGCCGAGGCCTCGAACGGCGAGGAGGGAATCCGCGTCAGCGCCGAGACCCGGCCGGACGTGATCCTGCTCGATCTCTCGATGCCCGATCTGTCCGGGGTCGAGGTGACCCGCAGGCTCGCCTCCGAGGTTCCCGGCAGCAGGGTGCTGGTCTTCACCGGATCCGCCGAGGAGCACGACGTGCGCGACGCGATCGCCGCCGGCGCCAGCGGCTATCTGCTCAAGGACGCCGATCCGGAGGAGATCGTCGAGGCGGTGCGCGCGGCGGCGGCGGGCGCGACGAAGATCGCCCCGAAGGGCACCCGCTCCGGCTGAGCCCGCCCGCCTGGCTACTGCGCCAGCCGGCCGAACTTCTCGCGAATGCGGTGGTAGAAGTTGGCGCCCGGGAGCTGGGCGAGGGTGCCGACGCGGTCGCGGAAGCGGATCTCGATCTCCTCGCCCGGCGCGAGCTCGCCCGAGGGTTCCCCGTCGAGGGAGACCTCGACCGGCTCGCGGCCCGCGGCGTTGCCGACGTGGAGCGCGTCCTGGGGCGCAACCACCAGGGCGCGCGCCGTGAGCGTGTGGGGCGCGATGAAGCTGACCACGAAGCCCTCCACCCCCCAGGCGAGGATCGGCCCTGCGTTGGCGAGGTTGTAGCCGGTGGACCCGGCCGGGGTCGCGGCCACCAGCCCGTCGCAGCGGACCCGGCCCACCTCCTCGTCCCCCACGCGGTAGGAGAGCTCGGCGACCCGCCCGTGCGGGCGCCGGATGAAGGAGACGTCGTTGAGCGCGACGGCGGGCTCGACCGCCAGCTTCGGCTCGAGCGCGGGGAGCTCCATCCGCTCGAACTCGCCGCGGAAGGCGCGGCCCAACCCGTCGGTGAGCTCGTCGCGCTCGGCCGCGGCGAGGAAGCCGATCGTGCCGAAGTTGATCCCGAACACCGGCACCCCGGTGCGCGCGTAGCGGCGCAGCGCGTAGAGGACGCTGCCGTCCCCGCCGAGGACGAGGCAGAGGTCGGGCTCCTCGGGGAGCTCCTCCACCTCGCCGATCCCCTTCGCGGCGTCGCCGTGCTTGCGGTGCTCGTCCGGCGGCGCGACGAGCTCCACCGAGCTCTCACGCGCGATCTCGGCGGTCCGCGCGACGGCGTCCGAGAGCCCGTCCGGGTGGGCGTGGGTGATGAGGACGGCCGTGCTCACGGTTCCACCTCCTCGAGCGCCCGCTCGAGGTCGAGCGGCTCGCCCTGACGCGCGCACCAGATGAAGGTCTCCTGGTTCCCCTTCGGGCCGGGCAGCCCAGAAGGCGCGAGCCCGCGGACCACCAGGCCCTCCCCCCCGGCGGCCGCGGCCACCTCGCGGATCGCGTCGCGACGCGCCTCCGGATCGCGGACCACGCCGCCCTTGCCGACCCGCTCCGGCCCGAGCTCGAACTGGGGCTTGACCAGCGCCAGCAGGTCCAGCGCGGGGTCGGCCACCGCGGCGATCGGCCCGAGCAGCTTGGCGAGGGAGATGAAGGAGACGTCGACGGTCACCAGCTCGGGCCGATAGGGGAGCTGGGAGTCGCCGAGGTGGCGGGCGTTGACCCGCTCCATGACCAGGACCCGCGCGTCCTGGCGCAGCTTCCAATCGAGCTGGCCGTAGCCGACGTCGAGCGCGATCACCGTTCGCGCGCCGCGCTGCAGAAGGCAGTCGGTGAACCCTCCCGTCGAGGCGCCCACGTCGAGGCAGAGGCGCCCCTCGACCTCCACCGGCAGCGCCTCGAGCGCGTTCTTGAGCTTGATCCCGCCGCGTGAGGCGAACTCGTCGCCCGCCGCGACCACGAGCTCGGCATCCTCGGGCAGCAGCTCGCTCGGCTTCGAGACCTCCGGCCCGTCCTTGCCGAGCCGCACGCGGCCGGCGCGGACGGTGGCGGCGGCCGCGGAGCGCGAGGGGACCAGGCCGCGCTCCGCGAGCAGGCTGTCTGCGCGGCGACGGCTCACGCGCGAAACCGTATCCGCTGGATAGGCACCGGAGTCTCTGTGACCCCGCTCACAGACAGATCGCACATACGTTCGTACCCTGGATTCGCGATGAGCGTTCTCAGAGCGATTCCGATCCACGTCCATGCGGCCCTCGAGGTCGTCGCCGCGCCGCTGCTGCTGGTCGCGCCGTTCGCGCTCGGCTTCAGCTACCTGGCCGGCGTGCTCAGCATCGCGCTCGGCGTGCTGCTGATCGGGCTGGGCGTGTCGATCTTCGGCGAGGGCGAGCGGGGCCAGGTGCCCCTGACGGCCCACGCCGGGCTGGACTACAGCCTCGCCGCGGCGACGATCGCCGCCGGGATCGTGGCCGGCCTCGCCACCGGCGACCTCGTCGCAACAGCCTTTCTGGTCGGGTTCGGCTCCGCACATCTGGCGCTGACCGCCTCGACGCGGTTCAGTCGTCCGCTCGGAGCCTGACACCGGCTTACCTCCCATAGACAACAGCAACACACATATCTCTCCTCCCTGTAGTACCCCTGAAACGGCCCTCTTCGGAGGGT
>JBOGZI010000104.1:0-20797 GCA_050697275.1 Solirubrobacterales bacterium
TCGGCGCTGGGTGTCGCTTAGCGCGAGTTTGAGGAGCGCGCGCCCGCATTCGTCGGATCGCCCAGATCTCGGTCTCATCCCGGTTGCATCGGTCCGCTTCTTAGCGGTTTCGAGCCCGCGGTCAAACCGAGGGTCATCGGCCCGAATAAATAAAACGAGAGGGAGCCGCTGCTCCTTGTCGCGCGAAGCGGCACCCAGCGCCGAACCCGGACTAGGACACGTAGGCCTTGCGCACCATGGCGGCCGTCCATCGGTTCGTGCCGTGGGCCGGGGGGACCCCCTTGCGGTTCAGGGTCTCGGCGATCTCGGCGAGGGACTTGCCTTTCGCGAGTAGCGTCCCGATCTGCCTCCGCCATCCGTAGTCACGGTTATTGCACCAGGTGTGGGACAGTCGAACGTTCTCGGGGACGAGGTGCCCGCCAGCCGACTTCAGGATCGGGTAGTGGTCGGGTGAGGGCGCCCATTTGGTGCGCGGCGTCCTGACCGGATCGAACGCGCCGCGCCCCTTGTGGTGGTAGCACTGCGGCATCTCGCACTTGAGGGCGAGGAGCTGGCCGCGCTCGGCCATCTGCACCAGGACACCCTTCACGCCGAGCTTGCGGAGTTGGTCCGCGACCGATTCATCTGCCACTCGCCGATCCTGACACAAGAACCCGAGTCGTTCCAGCACGCGCCCGCGATGGTTTCTCACGATGCGTCAGGTGACTCTCCTTGCATTCTGCTTCCCATGCGAAGCGACTACCAGCCAGGCTGAAGATCACACCTCTAAGCGGCCAAAGGGTGGCCGCTAAGCGGCTTCGAGCAGCGCCGCGTCGAGGCGGCCGGCGGCGGCGGGATCGGCCTCGGCCACCGGGTAGGCGGCCCTGATCGACTCCGCGGTCACCGCCACCAGCCGGCCGAGGTCGGCCTTCGAGATGGAGAGCGGTGGCATCAGCACGATCACGTCGCCCAGCGGCCGGACGATCACGCCGCGGGCGCGCGCTTCGGTGACGACCCGGTGGCCGAGGCGGAGCGCCGGGTCGTGCTCGCCGAGGTCGATGCCGACCATCATCCCCCGCTGCCGGACCTGGGCCACCTCGCGCATCGACGCGACCTCGGCCAGCAGCTCGCCCAGCAGCCGGATCTTCGGCTGCAGGCGGACCAGGGTCCGCTCCCGGCGGAAGACCTCGAGGGAGGCGAGCGCGGCCGCGCAGGCGAGCGGGTTGCCGGTGTAGGTGTGGCCGTGGAAGAAGGTCTTGAACTCCTCGTGAGCGCCGAGGAAGGCCTCGTAGATCCGCTCCGTGGCCAGGGTGGCGGCGAGCGGCAGATAGCCGCCGGTCAGCCCCTTGGCGAGGCAAAGCAGGTCGGGTGCGACTCGCTCCTGCTCGCAGGCGAACATCGTCCCGGTCCGCCCGAACCCGGTGGCGACCTCGTCGCAGATCAGCAGCACGCCGTGGCGCTCGGTGAGCTCGCGGACCGCCCGCAGATAGCCCGGGGGGTGGGTGAGCATCCCGGCGGCTCCCTGCACCAGCGGCTCGACGATCACCGCGACCAGCTCCTCCTCGTGGCGCGCCAGCAGTCGCGCCATCTCGTCGACGTCGCCGGGCTCGGCGCGGTGGGCGGTGAACAGCAGCGGCTCGAAGGTCGAGTGGAAGAGGTCGATGCCGCCGACCGAGACCGAGCCGATCGTGTCGCCGTGGTAGGCGTCGCGCAGGCAGATGAAGCTGCGGCGCCGCACGTGCTGGCCGCCGCGATGCTGCCAGTACTGGTAGGCCATCTTCAGCGCCACCTCGGTCGCGGTCGATCCCGAGTCCGAGTAGAAGACCCGGCTGAGGCCGGGCGGGGCGAGCGCGACGAGGCGGGCGGCGAGCTCGGCGGCGCGGGGGTGGGAGAGGCCGAGCATGGTCGAGTGGGCGACCTGGCCGAGCTGCTGGCGAACCGCCTCGTCGATCAGCGGATGGCGATGGCCGTGGACGTTGCACCACAGCGAGGAGACGCCGTCCAGGTAGCGCCGTCCCTCGGCGTCGATCAGCTCGCTGCCCTCGGCCCGCTCGATCATCAGCGGCTCCTCGCTGACCCAGTCCCGCTGCTGCGTGAACGGGTGCCAGAGATGTCCGTGATCGAGCTGGGCCTCCGTTCGCATCGCCGCCGCCGAAGATATGGGGAAGGCCGGATGGAGAGACGGCAAGCGCTAGGCGGCGCGGCGAAGGTCGGCCTGCCGCGGCCTGGGTGCTTGGCTCAGATCGAGCCCGGGCCAGGCCTCGGGTTGCCTCAGGTCGAGCCGAGGCAGGATCTCTACCGCAACCTCTCCGAGCTCGGCGATCGTGTCGCGGTTGCCGCGCTCGAGCTCCCGCGGCCAGTCGGGCCAGGGCGTCAGGACCACCGACGCCACCTCGAGCCCGGCGGCCCGGACGGACTCGATCGTGAGCAGCGTGTGGTTGATGGTGCCCAGGCGCGGTGGGGCGGCGATCACGATCGGCAGGCCGAGCTCGACCGCGAGGTCGCGAACGAGGTAATGCGGGGCGAGCGGGACCAGGAAGCCACCGACGCCCTCGCAGACCATCAGGTCGGCGCCCTCGGCCGCGGCATGCGCGGCGGAGAGCAGTCGGCCCGGGTCGATCACCTCGCCTTCGAGCTCCGCGGCTACGTGGGGGGAGAGCGCCGGTCTGTATCGATACGGGGCGATCTCGTCGTCGCTCTGCTCGCTGCCGGCGGCGAGCCGGAGCAGCTCGTGGTCGGCGGGCGCCCCGCAGAGGTCGCTCAGCCCGCTGACCGCCGGCTTGAAGACCGCCACCCGGCGTCCGCCCGTCGCGGCGGTGCGGGCGATCGCGGCCGCGACCACGGTCTTGCCGACCTCGGTCCCGGTTCCGGTGACGAAGACGCCGCGCATCGGATCAGGCGACCGCCGGGGAAGCGGGCATCAGGCCGCCCTCGCCAGCTCGGGCTCCCGGCCGGTGCCGGCGACGCCGAGCTCCCGGGCCGCCTCGCCGATCAGGCGGGCGGCCCTGCGCAGCTCGGCGATCCGGTGCGTCGCCATCGCGGTCAGCCGCAGCCGGCAGGTCCCGGGCGGCACCGTCGGCGGGCGGATCGCCTGGCCGAAGATCCCCCGCTCGAGCAGGCGCTCGGTCAGCGCCATCGCGTCATCGGCCTCGCCGACCAGCAGCGGCACGATCTGGGTGTTGGCGCCCAGCGGCTCGAGACCCTCCTGCCGTAGCCCGTCGCGCAGCGCGGCGGCGTTCGCCTGCAGGCGCTCCACCCTCCTGGGGCGCTCCGCCAGCAGGTCGAGGGCGGCGGCGGCCGCGGCCACCACCGGCGGGGGGAGCGCGGTGGAGAAGATGAATGGCCGGGCGGCGTTGAGCAGGTACTCGGTGAGCTCGCGCGAGCCGCAGACGTAGGCGCCGTAGCCGCCCAGGGCCTTGCCCAGCGTCCCCATCACCACGTCCACCCGCCCGGTGACGCCGGCCGCCGCGACCGAGCCGCGCCCGCCGGGGCCGACGCAGCCGGTGGCGTGCGCCTCGTCCACCATCAGCCGGCAGCGGTGGCGCTCCGCGAGCTCGGCCAGCTCGGGCAGCGGGGCGAGGTCGCCGTCCATCGAGAAGACGCCGTCAGTGACGATCAGCGCCGCCCTGCCGCGCGCCCGGCGCAGCCCCCACTCGAGGTGCTCGGGGTCGGCGTGGCGGTAGACGAATGCCTCCGCCCGGGAGAGGCGGCACCCGTCGATGATGCTGGCGTGGTTGAGCTCGTCGGAGAAGACGACCTCACCGCGGCCGGCGAGCGCCGCGATCGTGCCGGTGTTGGCGAGGTAGCCCGAGCCGAACAGCAGCGCGGCGGGCTTCCCCTTCAGCTCCGCCAGCCGGGCCTCGAGCTCGGCGTGGATCGCCATCGTCCCCGAGATCAGCCGCGAGGCGCCGGCGCTGACCCCGAGCGCGAGGGCCGCCTCGGCTGCGGCCCGTCGCAGGCGGGAATGGTCGGCCAGCCCCAGGTAGTTGTTCGAGCAGAGCAGCAGCACGGGCCGGCCGTCCAGCAGCACCCGCGGGCCCTGCGGCCCCTCGATCAGCCGCAGGCGGCGCCGCAGCCCTTTGGAGTCCAACTCGCTCAGACGCTGTTCAAGATCCGGCTTCGCCATCAAACGGGTTGCTGCTCACTCATGAAACGGGTGGCTCCTCTCGGAGCCCCCTCGCACGTTCGCAGCACCCTCGCATCTCAATCTCCCCACCCAGCGGGCTCCGGCTCCGGGTACGGCGGAACCTTGCCCTTCGTCTTGATCACCCGGAGCTGCGTCGAGGGATCCCAGAAGTTGGCGTCCTCCTGGCTGTCGATCAGCTCGTCCACGGGTGTGCGGGGGGCATCCCCCTCGAGCCAGCCGGAGCGGTTGTCGGGCCGGGGGTTCGCCCCGTTGTCCTCCTGCCGCGCCACGTTGAGGCCGAGCTCCTCGAACATCTCCCGGTCCTCGGCTGGCTCGACCCCGAGCGTGGTCAAGAAGTTGCCCATCATCACCCCGTTCAGCCCGGCCTTGACGGCCAGCGGCTGCAGCTCGCCGAGGTTCTCCACCCGCCCGCCGCAGAGGCGGAAGAGGGCGTCGGGCAGGATGAGGCGGAAGATCGCCACCCACTTCACCACCTCCCAGGGGTCCATCAGCTCGCGCTCGCCGAACTTCGTCCCCGGCCGGGGGTTGAGCAGGTTGATCGGCACCGAGTCCGGATCGATCTCGGCCAGCTCGAAGGCCATCTCGACCCTCTGCCGCGGCGACTCGCCGAGGTTGAGGATCCCGCCCACGCAGCTCTCCAGCCCGGCCTCCTTGACCGCGTCGATCGTGCGCAGGCGGCCCTCGTAGCGGACGGTGGTCGAGACCTCCGGGTAGTGGGAGCGGGCCGACTCGACGTTGTGGTGGACGCGCTGGATCCCGACCTCCTTCAGCTGCCGGGCCCGCTCCGCCGACATGTGGCCGATCGAGACGCAGCGCTTCAGGTTGGTGTGCTCGGAGACCAGCCGGGCGCCCTCGAGGATCCTCTGGAAGTCCCGCTTGGAGAGTCCCTGCCCCTGGGTGACCATGCAGAAGCGGTGGGCCCCGGCGGCCTCCGCGGCCTTGGCGT
Organism: Solirubrobacterales bacterium; assembly: GCA_050697275.1. Classification (GTDB taxonomy): domain Bacteria; phylum Actinomycetota; class Thermoleophilia; order Solirubrobacterales; family 70-9; genus JBOGZI01. Next base: position 5,073 of record JBOGZI010000104.1, read on the forward strand.
GATCGAGGATCTGGTCCGGCTCCATCATCGCGTGCATCGGCGTGTCGGACTCGGCGTAGCGTGACTGCGCGCAGAAGCCGCAGTCCTCGGCGCAGCCCCCCGACTTCGCGTTCACCAGGGAGCACATGTCGGTCGAGTCGCCGAAGCGCTCCGTGCGCACCTCCCAGGCTCGCTCGACCAGGGAGGTGATCCCCTCGCGATCGGTGATCTCGCCCAGCGCCAGCGCCTCGTCGAAGCCGATCAACGGTGCCATTTCCCACACTCCCTTCAACGGGTCGCGCCTGGCGGCGCGCCCTCGCCTACGGTCGCGGCAAGGCTAGGAGCGTGCCCGGACGGCTCTGGCGCCCACGGGGCGAACTGCGACCTAATCGAAATCGGGTGGCTATTCTCGGCCTGTGCTCAGCGGTTCAGGACGGAGGCGCGCCATGACGGCTGCGCCGACAACCAGGAAGGCGCTCTGGGGCGTGGTGGCTGCGCTGGCGCTGACCCTCGTGCCAGGCTGGCTGATGGCGCCGACGGCCGTGGCTGCGGGCCCGCCGGAGCTCTCGCGCTACGACCTCGTTCACAACTGCTACGCCCTGCGCTCCGAGCAGACCGGCAATTGGGTAGCCAAGGGGGGCGGCGGTTACACCGCCACCGCTGTCTCGCCGGAAGCGGCGGAGCCCTTCCGCATGCAGGCGACCGGCATGGACGCCGATGGGCGCATCCGCTATCTCTTCTACGGTCCGAGCCGGGACCACATGGCGCGCACAGCCCTCACCGACGGCGTCGCGCCAGCCGCGCAGCCCAGCGACGACGCCGACTGGACGGTGAACGAGGACGGGGGCGCCTTCCGGATCGTCAACGACTTCGCCGGCCGCGACCTCGCGGTGAACGGCGCCGACGCCCTGGTCACGGTCCCGGAGGGCAGCGGCGGGGAGGCCGGGCGCTTCACGGTCGACGAGGTGGCCGGCTGTGCCGACTACCCCGAGATCGAGGTCAACGTGGAGGGCGAGCCCACCAAGGGCGCCGGTCCAAACGCCCCCGTCAAGGGGTTCGTCGAGACCCACATGCACCACATGGCCTTCGAGTTCCTCGGCACCAAGGTCCACTGCGGCCGGCCCTGGCACCGCTTCGGCGCCCCCTCCGCCCTGGTCGACTGCCCCGATCACGGCGACACCAACATCCCGCAGACGGAGGGCTGCGCGGCGGTGCTTGAGAACGCGCTCTCTGGAACCACCTGTCACGACACCGGGGGATGGCCGACCTTCGCGGGCTGGCCGAGGCATCACCACTACACGCATGAGCAGTCCTACTACAAGTGGGTCGAGCGAGCCTGGCGCGGGGGCCTGCGCGTCTTCGTCAACCTGATGGTCGAGAACCGGGTCCTCTGCGAGCTCTACCCGCTCACCCCGCGGACCCACAGCTGCAACGAGATGGACAGCGTCCGGCTTCAGCTGCAGCGCGTCCGCGAGCTGGAGCGCTACATCGACGCCCAGAGCGGGGGCCCGGGCGAGGGCTTCTACCGGATCGTCGAGAGCCCGGAGGAGGCCCGGAGGGTGATCAACGAGGGCAAGCTCGCCGTGGTCCTGGGGATGGAGGTCTCCGAGCCGTTCGGCTGTCGCCTGATGCAGCCCGGGGACATGCCGCTCTGCACCGAGGGGCAGGTGCGGGACGGGATCGAGGAGCTGTACGACCTCGGGGTGCGGCAGGTCGAGCTGGTCAACAAGTTCGACAACGCGCTCACCGGCGTCGCCGGCGACGGCGGCAGCACCGGCACGATCACCAACCTCGGGAACCTCAACTCCGCCGGGACCTTCTGGGACCTCGAGAACTGCACGAACGAGGACGCCGACATCAACCACGACCACTCGCCGACCTCGCTCTCGCACAACGACGACGCGCTGATCGCCAACGGGCTCGACCAGTTCGGTGACGCCACCGGGATCACCTTGCCGATCTACGGCAGCGGGCCGCACTGCAACCAGCGAGGGCTGTCCATGCTCGGCGAGATCGCGGTCCGCGAGCTGATGGACCGGGGAATGCTCTTCGACCCCGACCACATGAGCATGCTCGGGCGCAACCAGGCGCTCGACCTGGTCGAGTCCGAGGGCTACTCCGGCGTGATGACCTCGCACAGCTGGAGCACCGACAACGCCCTGCCGCGGATCTCGGCGCTCGGCGGGCTGATCGGACCGTCCGCCAAGTCGCCCGAGAAGTTCGTCGGCGACTGGAACCACATCCGCGAGCACGGCTACGACCAGATGAATCCGTATCTCTTCGGCTTCGGCTACGGCGCCGACATGAACGGCTTCGCCCAGCAGGGCGAGCCGCCCGGGACCGAGGTCACCTATCCCTTCCAGTCAGCGATCGACCCGAACGTGACCATTCACAGGCAGGTGTCGGGGGAGCGCACCTTCGACATCAACCAGGACGGCAGCGCCCACTACGGCCTCTACGCGGACTGGGTCGAGGCCGTACGCCTTATCGGCGGCGAGGAGATCATCGACGATATGGCGAATGGCGCCGAGGCGTACCTGCAGATGTGGGAGCGCGCCGTCGGCCCGTCCGGCCCGGATCCCGATCCTGATCCGGGCAGCGGCCCCGGCCCCGGTGGTTCCGGTGGTTCCGGTGCGCAGCCCGGCGCCGCGCCGCCGCCCAAGAAGGGCAAGCCGGCCGCCGGCAAGAAGCGGAAGTGCTCCGCGCTCCGGGGCAAGCTGAAGAAGGCGAAGAAGAAGACGGCGAAGCGCAAGCTCCGCCGCCAGATCCGCAAGCGCGGCTGCCTGAAGCCGAAGAAGAAGAAGAGCAGGAAGCGGCGCTCCTCGAAGCCGCAGCCCGGCAGCTAGCCTGGAGTCATGCGGCTAGGTCGGGCGGGATTGGCCCTGGGAGGGCTGCTTGTGTGTGCGGCGACAGCCGGCATCGCGGTGTCGGTGCTGGATGGCGAGGACCCGCCGCGGGCGCAGGGCCCCGCGGTGGACCCCGCGCTGGCGCAGCTCCAGCCCCGTCAGCTCGCCGGTCAGCGGCTGGTCTGCGGCTTCCAGGGGACGACCCTGCCGGGCGTCCTGCGCCAGCAGCTGGCGGCGGGGGAGCTCGCGGGAGTGATCCTGTTCGAGCGGAACATCCGCAGCGTCGGGCAGGCCCGCGCCTTGACCGCCGAGCTACAGGCGATCGAGCGGCCCGCGCCGCTGGACGCCCCGCTGATCACGGCGGTGGACGAGGAGGGAGGCTCTGTCAGCCGGATTCCCGGTGCGCCGCGCGCCAGCGCGGCGGCGATCGGGGCACGCGGGCCCGGATTCGCGCGCCGTCGGGGCGCCGCCGTGGGCGAGCTGATGGTCAGGGCGGGCCTCAACGTCGACCTCGCCCCCGTCCTCGACGTCGCCCGGAAGGGCGGCTTCATCATCCGCCAGCGGCGCAGCTTCGGATCGCGGGCCGGGCGGGTGTCGGTCGTCGGAGTCGCGTTCGCCCAGGGCCTCCGTGACGCGGGCGTGGCCGCCACGGCCAAGCACTTTCCGGGGCTCGGCTCGACACCGGACAACACCGATCTGCGCCCGGCGACGATCCGCCTGCCGGCTGGCAGGCTGCGACGGGTGGACGAGGCTCCCTTCGTGGCCTTCGCGCGCGCCGGTGGCAAGCTCGTCATGGTCAGCTCCGCGCGCTACCCGAGGCTGGGCGCCGGGGTTCCGGCCTCGCAGTCGCGCGCCACGGCGACCACCGAGCTGCGTGACCGAATCGGCTTCGAGGGCGTCTCGATCACCGACGCGCTCGAGGGCAAGGGGGCGCAGGTGACGGGGCCGCCGAGGAAGGTCGCCCTGCGCGTCGCGCGGGCGGAGGTCGACATCCTGCTCTACGGCAGCTGCAACACCGCGGTCCGGGCGCGCGAGGCGCTGGGCCGGGCGCTGCGCGACGGCCGGCTGCAGCGTGCGCCATTCGAGCAATCCGTCGCCCGGATCCTGGCGCTGCGGGCGCAGCTTGGCCGGTAGACGCCTGGTGGCCGCTCAGGCCGCGTCGCGCAGCGACTCGATCTCGCGCAGCTGGCCGAGGCGCTGAAGCGCCTTCTTCTCGAGCTCCGAGACCTCGCTCTGCTTCATCTCCAGCCGCCTGCTCGCCTCGCGCAGCGGGGTCGGCTCGTCGCCGTTGATCCCGTAGCGCAGCTGGATCACCTTCCGCTCGGGCTCGGGCAGCCCGTAGACCGCCTCCTTCAGGGTCTCGTCGCGGAGGCTGACCGAGAGCTCCTCCGGGGGGCCGGCCTGCTCCTCGGGGATGAACTCGCCGAGTGAAGCGCCATCTTCGTCGCCGACCGATCGGTCGAGGCTGGTCACGACCCGGCTCAGCTCGCGGATCTCGTCGACCTGGGCGGGGTCGAGCTCGGCCTCCTTGGCGACTTCCTCGGTGCTCGGGTCCCGACCCAGCTTCGCGGCCAGCTCGCGCTCGATCCGCATCACCTTGCGCTCGCGCTGGGCGACCTGATTGGGGATCCGGATCGTCCGCTCCTTGCTCTCCAGCGCGCGCTGGATCGCCTGGCGGATCCAGAAGGTGGCGTAGGTGGAGAACTTGTAGCCCTTGCGCCAATCGAACTTCTCCGTGGCGCGGATCAGGCCGAGGATCCCCTCCTGGATCAGATCGAGCAGGTTGAGGTCCTGGCGCATGTAGCGGCGCGCGTTCGAGACGACCAGGCGCAGGTTCGAGTTGATCAGCTTCTCCTTCGCTTCCAGATCGCCGCGCTCGATCCGCTGCGAGAGGTCGATCTCCTCCTCCTTGGTGAGCAGGGGGTGCTTGCGCAGCTCGTTGAAGAAGAGCTGCAGCGCGTCGGTGGTCGCCTCCGCGAGCTCGCCGTTGCGGTAGCCCGCCTGCTCGGCCGCCTTGCCGCAGTCGTCCTCGACTGAGAGGCCGGCGGCCTCGATCAGCTCCTGCACCTGCTCTGTCTGTTCGTTCGTCAGGTCCGTCTCCTGAGCCAGCGCGTCCACCTCGGAGAGCTCTACGCAGCTCCGGTCACGCCCGGCGTCGATCAAGCCGGCCACTCGTTCCTGGACTTCGCGATCGAGCTCGACGCTCGCTTCCATCACGCTCACTTCCTCAGCTCGCTTGCCCGTCGAGGCCTCCCCCCAAACGACCGCGCACGGTGATTGGTTAGTGTGCCACCTCGCTTCAGGGGGCGCGGGGCGCGCCTCGATCAGGTGACAGGAGACCCGTTGAGCAGGCGACAGGAGGTCCGTTGAGCACCCTCGCAGCCGTCATCACGGGTCGCCGCAGCAAGTGGGTGGTGATCCTCCTCTGGCTGGTCGCCTTCGCCGTGATGTCGCCGCTCGGCTCGAAGCTCTCCGACGAGACCCAGGACGACACGGTCTCCTTCCTGCCCGAGAGCGCCGAGTCGACCGAGGTGGTGCGAACGCTCGACAGCGAGTTCGAGGCGGGGGAGACCACCCAGGGCATCCTGGTCTACGAGCGCGAGGGCGGGCTCACCGCGGCCGACCGGAAGAAGATCCTCGACGACGCCGAGAAGCTCCAGATCGCCGGTAACCGAGAGGACGAGGTCCCCCTGACGGAGGATCCCGAGGTCCCCTTCCAGCCCGACTCGCCGGCCGCGCTCGTCTCCGAGGACGGTACGGTCGCCACCACGATCCTCACCGTCCCGACCGATTTCCGGGAGTCGGGCGAGTGGGGCGGGAACGTGCGCGACATCGTCGACGAGGAGCCGAGCGAAGGCATGCGAGTGCTCCTCACCGGCGACCTCGGCTTCGGGGCCGACGCCGAGGAGGTCTTCAGCGAGATCGACACCAAGCTGCTCGGCGCGACCGTGATCCTGGTGCTGGTCCTGCTGGGGGCGATCTATCGGGCGGTGCTGGTCGCGCTCACGCCGCTGATCGTCGTCTTCTTCGCCTACAGCGTTGCCCAGGGCTTCATCTACCTGATGGCGAAGGGGGGCGCCACCGTCTCGTCCAACAGCACCAGCATCCTGATCGTGCTGCTGTTCGGGGTGGGGACCGACTACTGCCTGCTCCTGGTCTCACGCTACCGCGAGGAGCTGCGCCAGCTCGAGGACAAGCACGAGGCGATGGCGCACGCGCTGCGCCGCTCAGGGCCTGCGATCCTCGCCTCAGGGCTCACGGTTTCCTTGGCGATGCTGGTGCTGGCCCTGGCGGACTCCCGCAACACCAGCACGCTCGGCCCGGTGGCGGCGATCGGGGTCGGCTGTGCCTTCATCGCCGGGCTCACCCTGCTGCCGGCGCTGCTGACCATCTTCGGCCGGCGGGGCTTCTGGCCGCGGCGGAGACTGGTGGAGCACGATCCGGCGCACGCGACCGCGATGCGCCGGGGCATCTGGCGGCGGATCGGCGACAAGGTGCTCGAGACGCCGGCCCAGGCGCTGCTCGTCACGGTGATCGCCTTCGGAGCGGGCGCCTTCGGGTACCTCGCCTGGAAGGTGGACTACTCGACCACCACCTTCTTCAAGAAGGAGGTCGAGAGTGTCGAGGGCTTCAGCGTCATGCGCGAGTCGTTCCCGGCGGGCGCGCTGGCGCCGATGACGGTCCTGGTCGAGCGCGAGGACGGCCGGGTGACCCGGGCTGACGTCGCGGCCGCCGTCAGGAACCTGCGGGGAGTGGAGGGGGTCGCCGGGGCCGTCCCCACCGGCACCACCTCCAATGACGGGCGCATCGCCTCGGTGGATGTCGTGCTCGAGGACGACCCGCTCGAGTCCGAGTCGCTGGAGATCACACCGGAGCTCCGCGACGTCGTTCGCGACGTCGCCCCAGGGGTGACCGGCCTGGTCGGCGGCTCCACCGCGATCAACTACGACTTCGACAAGGCGGTCGAGAGCGACTTCAAGCTGATCGTGCCCCTCGTCCTGCTCCTGATCTTCGTCATCCTCGCCGTCCTGCTGCGCGCGCTGATCGCGCCGCTGGTGCTGATCGCGAGCGTCATCCTCTCCTTCATGGCGACGCTCGGGATCTCGGTGCTGTTCATCCGCTACGTGGTCGGCGACGCCGGCCTCGACGCCTCGATCCCGACCTTCGCCTTCATCTTCCTCGTCTCGCTCGGGATCGACTACACGATCTTCCTGATGGCCCGGGTGCGGGAGGAGGGGCGCCAGCACGGCACCCGTGAGGGGGTGCTCAGGGCCCTGTCGGCGACCGGACCGGTGATCACCAGCGCCGGGATCATCCTGGCGGGCACCTTCTCGGTGCTGATGACGCTTCCGGTCACCTTCACCTTCGATCTCGGCTTCATGGTCGCGCTCGGCATCCTGCTCGACACGTTCATCGTGCGGACGATCATGGTGCCGGCCGCCGTCGAGCTGATCGGCGACCGGATCTGGTGGCCTTCGACACCCGAGGCGGGCGGGGCGCTGCGCGAGGAGACCGGGGAGCACCCGGTCGAGCCCCAGCCCGAGCGCGCCTAGCCCCCCCGCAGGCGGTCCATCTCGCGGGACACCTCGTCCTCGCTCACATGCCGGCGCCGGTGATAGGCGTCCCAGCCCTGGAAGCCGAGCCCGATCCCCCAGCCGCCGATCACCCAGCCGGGCCAGAAGTAGCCCGCGTCACCGAGCGCCCAGATCAGCACCAGGAACGCGTTGACCAAGACGTAGCAGATCGCGGTCTGCCTGAAGGCCCGCTTGCGCCTGATGCTCGCCAGGGCCTCCTTGCGGAGCCCCTCCTCGCTGCTCGGGGCCATTATCTCGTCGTTCATCTCATCTCCCTCGGGTCGCCTCGGCCGGACCCTACCCTCAGCGGCCCCGCCACTCCGGCTTGCGCTTCTCGGCGAAGGCCCGGATTCCCTCCCGGAAGTCCTCCGAGGAGAAGCAGGAGCGGCGCAGCTCGATCAGCTCGCGCTCCTGATCCTCGGTGAGGCGTGGGTACGCGTTGAGCGTGTCGATCGCGTGCTTGTTCCCCTTCATCGAGAGCGGAGCGTTGGCCGCCACCTCGGCGGCCAGCTCGACCGACGCCCGCTCCAGCTCGCCGTCGTCCATCACCTCGTGCACGAGCCCGATCCGCTCGGCGCGCTCCGCGTCGACGTTGCGGCCGGTGAGGAAGAGCTCCTTGGTGCGCGGCACGCCGATCGCGTCGATGAAGCGCTGCAGCCCGGTGTGTCCGTAGATCAGGCCGAGCTTGGCCGGTGGCATGCCGAGCTTCGCCCCGCGCGCGCAGAGGCGCAGGTCGCAGGCGAGGGTGAGCTCGAGCCCGCCACCCAGCGCGTGCCCGTTGATCGCCGCGATCACCGGCCAGGGATGCGCGGCGACCGCCTCGAGCGCGGCGTGGAAGGGGTGCGCGACCAGGGCCTCCGCGTCCCGCTCGAAGCTCTCGGCCGGGATCGCCGCGATGTCGTAGCCGGCGGAGAATCCCCTGCCGGCGCCGGTCAGCAGCACGCAGCGGGTCTCGATCCCGCGGTCCAGCTTCGGCATCGTCTCGGCGATCGCGTCCAGCAGCTCGTGGTCGAGCGCGTTGCGCGACTCCGGGCGGGACAGGGTCAGCCGCGCGACTGCCTCGGCGGGCTCGTCGAGCAGCAGCTTTCCCCCGGCTAGTTGGTCGGCCATCGCGGCCGAAGCTACTCCAAGACGACCAGCACGTCTCCCTCGGAGACCGACTGGCCCTCCTCGCAGCGGATCTCGGCGACCTTGCCGGGATCCTCGGCCTCCACCGGCATCTCCATCTTCATCGACTCGAGGATGACCAGTGTGTCGCCCTCGTCCACGTCGTCTCCGACGGCGACCTCGATCTTCCAGACGGTGCCGGTGATATGTGCCTCGACGTTGGCCATCCCGCTCGCTGGCGCGGCACAATATCCGGCCGTGTCCCCGGAGGAGCCGACCGCGCCGAGGCGAGCCGTGATCGTCGCGGCTCACAACGAGAAGGATCGGATCGGCGCCACGCTCGACGCCCTCTCAGGGGCGTTCGCCGGCGCGGAGCTCCTGGTCGCCGACGACGCCTCCTCCGACGGCACCCCCGAGGTGGCGATGCAGCACGGCGCCTGGGTGGTGCGCCGCCAGCGCTCGCACGGCAAGGGCGGCAACGTCACCGCCGCCGCGGAGGCGGCGCTCGGCGAGCTGGATCCGGACGCGATCGTGCTGCTCTGCGACTCGGACCTCGGCTCGACCGCGCGGGAGCTGGTCCCCCTGGTCGAGGCGGTCGAGCGGGGGGAGTGCGACCTGGCGGTGGCGGCCTTCGCGAGGCCGGAGGGAGGAGGCTTCGGGGTCGCCCTCGGCTACGCCCGCCGGGCGATCGAGCGGCTCTGCGGGTTCGAGGCGGCCGCCCCGATCTCCGGCCAGCGGGCGATGCGCGCCTCGACGCTGCGGGAGCTGCTTCCGTTCGCCGCCGGGTTCGGGATGGAGCTGGGCATGACGGTGGACGCGGTGGGCGCCGGCTACCGGGTGGGCGAGATCGAGCTGCCGCTCGCGCACCGGGCTACCGGCCGGACGCTGGGCGGCTTCCTGCACCGCGCCCGCCAGCTCCGCGACTTCCGCCGCGCCGCGCGGGCGCGGCGGCGTCACCGGCTCAGGTCGGCTTGATCACCATGATCACGACGATCGCACTGAGCAGCAGCAGGTTGAGCCGCGCGACGGTCGGGACCCAGTTGCGGCCGGGGGGCGGCGCGGCGCCCGCCGCGATACCGGCAGCGGCGCGAACCGCGCGGGGACGGATGTAGAAGAGGCCGATGGTGATCGCGCTCACCGCCCCGATCAGACCGAGCACGATCCAGAGCTGATCCCAGGCGTAGTACTCCTCGGTCATCCAGACGCCGGTCGCGATCACGATCAGCGAGAGGAGCGGGAAGACCCAGAGCCCGAGGAGGTCGGCGAGCCGGAAGGCGGCCAGCCGCGGACCCGGATCGGCCTGCCTGCCGGCGAGCGCCATCGCCACGTTGAGCGCGAAGCCGCCCCCGACCCAGAAGACGGCGGCGAGCACGTGAATGCTGGCCAGGACGGTGAGCTCGTTGACCATCTGCCGCGCGGAACTCTAAGCCACCCCCAGGGACCTCGGGGCGGCTCGCCTCGCCCCGAGGCGCCGGATAGCCTCACGCCGCGATGATCCTGGCGATCGACCAGGGAACGACGGGGACCACCTGCATCGTCTTCGGCGAGGACGGGCGCGAGCTGGGCCGCGCCTATAGCGAGTTCGAGCAGCACTTCCCGAGGCCGGGCTGGGTGGAGCACGATGCCGGCGAGATCTGGTCGGTGACCCGCAAGGTGGCGGTCGGCGCCCTCTCCGACGCGGCGGTCCAGGGGGCCGACCTGAATGGGATCGGGATCACCAACCAGCGGGAGACGGTGGTTGCCTGGGACCCGAAGAGCGGCGAGCCCGTCCACCGAGCGCTGGTCTGGCAGGACCGCCGCACCGCGGGGCGCTGCGACGAGCTGCGCGAGGCGGGCCACGAGACGCTGATCCGCGAACGCACCGGGCTGGTCATCGACCCCTACTTCTCCGGCACCAAGATCGAATGGCTGCTCCGGAACGGCGAGCTGCCGGACGGCGCCGTCTTCGGCACGATCGACGCCTGGCTCACCTTCAAGCTCACCGGCCGCCACGCCACCGACTACTCGAACGCCTCTCGCACCCTGCTGTTCGACATCCGCAAGCTCGCCTGGGACCCCGAGCTCTGCGAGCTGCTCGGCGTCTCGCCGGACACCCTGCCCGAGCCGCTGCCCTCCTCCGAGGTCTATGGCACCACCGGCGAGTTCGGCGGCGAGGTCCCCGTCGCCGGGATCGCCGGGGATCAGCAGGCGGCGCTGTTCGGCCAGGCCTGCCACGCCCACGGCGAGGCCAAGAACACCTACGGCACCGGCAGCTTCGTGCTGCTCAACACCGGCGCCGAGGCCCCCGAGCCGGGGGAGGGCCTGCTCGCCACCGTCGGCTGGGGGCTGGGGGGAGCGGTCACCTACGCGCTGGAAGCCGCCATCTTCGTCACCGGCGCGGCCGTGCAATGGCTCCGCGACGGGCTCGCGATCATCTCCGAGGCGGCGGAGACCGAGGCCCTGGCGGCGTCGCTGGAGGGAAACGACGACGTCTACTTCGTGCCGGCCCTGACCGGCCTCGGCTCGCCGCACTGGGATCCCTACGCGCGGGGGACGATCGTCGGCCTCACCCGCGGCAACGGCCGCGCCCATCTGGCGCGGGCGGCCCTGGAGGCGATCGCCTACCAGACGGTCGATGCGGTGCGCGCCCAGGAGGCCGCCTCGGGCGAGCGGGTCCCCTCGCTCAAGGCCGACGGCGGGGCCGTAGCCAACCGCTGGCTGATGCAGTTTCAGGCCGACCTGCTGGGCGTGCCGGTGATCGTCCCCGAGGTGGCCGAGACGACAGCGCTCGGGGCCGCCTACCTGGCCGGGATCGCGACCGGGGTGTGGAGCGCCGAGCAGGTGCGCGAGATGTGGCGCGAGCGGGCGCGCCACGAGCCGGCGATGCCGGAGCCGGAGCGCGAGGAGCTGCTCGGCCGCTGGCGTGAGGCGCTGGAGCGCTCCCGCCGCTGGGCGCGTGAGTGAGGCCGCGAAAAAGGGCTGATCCGGGGCGTAACCCGTGCGTAAGGAGTGGGTAGGAATGATCACGCGCGGGTGTTCCGCCGGCGTACCCAGATGCCCAAGGTCAACCCCAAGGACATGAAGCCGCAGGTCTACAAGGACCCGCGGCCGCCAGAGACCTTCGACGAGGTCCACCTGCGAGCGCGGGCCGGTGCGGGCTACGTCTACGACCTGGCCCGGGTGCTGCTCACCGGGCCGACCATCGTCACCTACCGCGCCAGGGCGATCGGGGTGGAGAACGTGCCGCGGACCGGCCCGGTGATCCTCACCCCCAACCACTTCAGCCAGATGGATCACTTCTTCGCCGCGATCTACCTGCGGCGCAGGCTCCAGTTCATGGCCAAGTCGCAGCTCTACACGCACCCGTTCATCAAGTGGGTCTTCCGCAACGGCGGGGTGTTCACGGTCCGCCGGGGCTTCGACGACCAGGATGCATTCAAGACCGCCGAGCTGATCCTCGCCCGTGGGGGCACGGTGTTGATGTACGCCGAGGGCGGCCGCTCTCGCACCGGCGACCTCGGCGAGCCGAAGCGGGGCGTCGGCAAGGTCGCGCTCGAGTCGGGCGCTCCGGTGGTCCCGGTCGCGATCCACGGCTCCGCGCATGCCCGCGCCTGGAGGCGGCTTCGCTTCCCCAAGGTGACGATCCAGTACGGGGAGCCGCTCTCCTTCCCGGTCAAGCACGACCCGAGCCGCGAGGAGCAGCAGCAGGTGGCGAACCAGGTCTTCGACCGGGTCAGGGCGATGTACGTCGACCTCGAGGAGAAGGGCCGGCGCGGCGTGCTGCGCTCGCTGCGGGAGGGGCTCCCGGCGGCGACCCCGGAGCCCGACGCCGCCGACATGCGCGGCCGCTCCTGACCCGTCCCTGGCCGACCGTACGGGTTTAGCCAGGACCCGCTTCGAGCAGGAGGGGGGTATGACGATCGGCACCTCCCTCTTCATCATCGCGGTCGGCGCCATCCTGCGCTACGCGGTCAAGGATCAGATCTCGGGGATCGACCTTCCGACGGCGGGACTGATCCTGATGCTGGTGGGGGCCTTCGGCCTGGTGCTCGGGATCTACTTCGCGTTCATCCGCAGGGAGCCCGACCCGACCCTGGGCGACCCCTCGCTGCGCTCCCCTCGCTAGGGTCTATTCCTCGTAGCGCGGCTCGAGCTTGGCGAAGAACTCGGCGTCGTGCCCGGGCACGATCAGCGCGTAGGGATAGGCGCTGCGGTACTGCTGCAGCTCGCGGATCGAGCGGTGCCAGCTGTGCTCGTCGGCCATCAGGTAGGGCTCGTTCCCGGTCTGCAGCTGGTGCCAGGTGTAGGCGGCGTCGCCGACCACGACGAAGTCGCGCCTCGGCAGCCGCAGGATCACCGAGAGATGGCCCCAGGTGTGGCCGGGGGTGAAGGCGAGGCGAACGGTGCCGTCGCCGAACAGGTCGAAGGTGCGACCGATCGGCCCGTATGAGTCGATCAGGTCGGAGTCGAAGTCCACGGTCCCGTACTCGAAGGCGTAGTCGAACTGCTTGCGCACGTAGTGGTGCAGGCGGGGCCGGCGACCGGTGGTCGCCGCCTCCCACTCGTCCGCGCTGAGCACGAACTGCGCCTGGGGGAACTCGGAGATCGCCGAGGCGTGGTCCGCGTGGAGGTGGGTGAGGATGACCACCCCGATGTCGCCCGCGCTCAGCCCCTTCTCCAGCAGCTGGGAGGGGACGTCCTGTCCGACCTCGAGCTCGTAGTGGCGGCGCCCGAGCCGGCCCATGTTGTGACGGGGATCCGAGGCGACCGAGGGGTGCAGGCCGGTGTCGATCAGGATCGGCCCGATGCCGGGATGCCGCACCAGGAAGGAGGGCACCGGGAGGCTGACCCACTCGCTGCGGGGGACCCGCCAGCCCAGCGCGCGCAGCGTCGCCAGCGGGCCCCAGCCGCTGCGCTCGAAGACGGCCGGCGGCCAGTTGGCGCGGCCGGCGAGCATCGGCTCGACCACTACGGAGGCTCCCTCGACTCCCCCCGGCAGCGGCCCGTCGAGCGGGATCGCGTCGGCGACCTTCACGCGCCGCAGCGTAGCCTGGGCCGCGGACCCCGCCGCCGTGCTCATATGCTCCGCCGCATGGCGGAGCCGACTTCGCGGATCTTCGCGCCCGGGCTGCTGGAGGGGGCGGTCTGCGTGGTCTCCGGGGCGGGGACCGGGCTGGGGAAGGCGACCGCGCTCGAGCTCGCCCGGCTGGGCGCCACCGTGGTCGGCTGCGGGCGCCGTCCCGAGCCGCTCGAGGCGATGGTGGCCGAGGTGAAGGAGGCCGGGGGAGAGGCGGAGGCCGAGCCGCTCGACATCCGGGAGGCGGAGGCGGTCGACGGCTACTTCGACGGGGTGATGGAGCGCCACGGCCGGCTCGACGTCCTGGTCAACAACGCGGGCGGCCAGTTCCTCAGTCCCGCCGAGGCGATCACCCCGAAGGGGTTCCGCACGGTGATCGAGCTGAACGTGCAGGGGACCTGGCAGATGACCCACGCCGCAGCGACCAAGGCCTTCATCCCGCAGGGATCGGGGAAGGTGTTGAGCCTGACCGTCTCGCCCCACGTGGGCTTCCCCGGCATGGTCCACACCGGCGCCGCCCGGGCCGCGGTGGAGAACATGATGCGCACCCTCTCGGTCGAGTGGGCCCGGTTCGGCATCCGGCTGGTCGCGATCGCGGTCGGCCAGTTCGACACCGAGACGCTCCGCACCAAGTACCCGAAGGCGGTCGTCGAGAACGTCGCCGGCACGGTGCCGCTCGGCCGGCTCGGCACCGAGGAGGAGATGGCCTGGCTGATCTCCTACCTCGCCTCACCCGCCGGGGACTTCTTCTCCGGCTGCGTGCTGACGATCGACGGCGCCCGCGACAACTGGTTCGGAAGCTGGCCCCCGGGCGGCGCACAGGAGGACTCCGGCGAGCCCCTGGCGGAGGAGCGGCGCGGGGACGGCTAGGGCAGCTCGCCGGCGCGGATCCTGGCCGCGAGGTCCTTCGACTCTTCCCGGACCGCCCGCCCGTCCTCCAGCTCGAGCACCGGCAGCGCGCGCTGTCCCGAGAGCGCCTCGAGCTCGTTCCGGCGACTGCGTGGTAACCATGGGTGCTTGACGACCTCGTAGTCGACGCCCTTCTCGTCGAGCGCCTTCTGCACCCGCCAGCAGGGATGGGAATCGAGCTTCAGCCACAGGTTGCCGCAGCGATGGAGCTTCACAGCCATACCTCCTCCTGGATGATCACCGCCCGGGCCGCCGGCCGAACCCGGAGCCGCCGCGTGGTCGGATCAAATAGGTCGTCGTGCCGGCCTCGGCCAGCTCGAAGGAGGCCCCATCGCGGCCCAGCGAGACCTCCGGAGCCGGGCTCTCGACGCCACCCTCCACCCGCACCACGGATGCCGACGGACGTAGAGGCAGCCGCAGCAGTAGCGTCGATGGGCCGTCGTTGGTCAGCTCGACCCGCAGCTCGCGCTGTCCGTCGAGCCGGGCGCGCGTGCCCTCGATCACGGCTCCCTCGAGGTTCTCGAGCGAGGCCTCGAGCGCGTTCTCGGCCGGCACCGCCGGGATGTCCGTCCACTCGGTCCCGCGCTCCTGGTAGGCGAGCGGCGGGCCCTTGTCGCCAAAGCCCGGGTTGCTGAACGCAGCGGTGACGGGGCCCCCCTCGCCGTGGGCGAGGCTGCGGGCCGAGATCCTCGCCCGGGCGGCGTCGGCGGCGGAGAGGTCACGTGCCCTGAGGCCGTGGACCCAGTAGGCGTGGTCGTGGATCAGATCCAGCGAGGGCCGGTCGGCGGCGGGGAAGAAGGCGTAGTCAACCCGGCTCGGGTCCCTGGCGACCTGGGCGTCCCCAAGGAAGTCGCGGGCGGCGTCCCACTCGTCGAGGATCGCCAGCGCGAAGTGGTCGGCGGGGGCGAAGATGACCAGGCTGCTGCGCAGGCCGAGCTCGTCGAAGCGATCCTGCTGGGCGATCGGGCCGACCACCGGCACCAGCTCGTCGGTGCTGGCGGCCCAGTTCAGGTAGGGCACCCAGCGCACGTTCTCGAGCAGGTCGCGGGTCAACGTCTCCGGCCCGGAGCTGGGGTCACCCGGCGGGATCCAGATCCCCTCGCCCGGAGGGCCGACCGTGGTGAACGCCCTCGCCCAGAGGTCGGGGTACTCGACCCCGAGCTTGTAGCTGCCGTAGCCGCCCATCGAGTAGCCGCTGACATAGGCGCGATCGGGGTCGAGGTTGAAGTGGCGGTCGATGTCCGCCCAGACCTC
>JBOGZI010000105.1:0-3578 GCA_050697275.1 Solirubrobacterales bacterium
GAGCATGTTGTCGCCGGTGTGCATGTAGAGCGAGGCGGCCTCCTCATAGAGACGCACCAGCTCCAGGCAGGGGCCCCCGTCCTTGAGCAGGTCGATCCCGCGCTGGTAGTTGTCGATCGAGGCTCGCCGCTCGCCCTTGTGCCAGAGCGCCGCGCCGACCTTGCGATGCAGGTCGGCGACCCGCGCCAGGTCCTCCTCGGCCCGGTGGTGCTCCAGGCAGCGTTCCCAGACCGCAACCGCCGCGTCCACCCGGCCCAGCCGCAGTGCCATGTCGCCCTGCTTCTCGCCGATCCTGGCGAGGTCGCCTGCGTCGAGCGAGTCGGAGAGCTCGAGCGCCGCGGTGTAGCGGTCGAACGCCTCCGCGTTCGAGTAGAGGGCGGCCGCGGCGTCGCCGGCGGCCTCCAGCAGCTCGAGCGCCTTCCCCTGCAGCTCGCCCAGCTCCTCCGCGTCCAACCCCGCCTCGGAGCCGAGCGCCGCGGCGCGCGCGTAGTGCTCGGCGATCAGACCTACGAAGCCGTCGCCGCGCTCGCCCGCCCGCTCTCGGATGAACTCCCCGACCTCGACGTGCTTGTGCCAGCGGACCGACTTCGGCAGCATCCCGTAGGCGACGTCGCGGATCAGCACGTGCTTGAAGGCGTACTCGCGCTCCCCGGCCAGGCGGCTGCCGGCGCTGGGGGCCAGCAGGTCCTTCTCCTGGAGCGCGACCAGTGCCCGGCCGAGGTCCACGCCCTCCTCGGCGGCGGTGCTCTCCAGGGAGCCCTCCCAGAAGGTCTGCCCGACGACGGAGGCATGCTGGAGCAGGCGGCGCTCCTCGCGGTCCAGTGAATCGAGCCTGGCGGCGAGCAGCGACTGGACTGTGCTCGGCAGCGCCTCGGCCTCGACCGTGTCCTCCTCGAGCAGGCGGTTGACCATCTCCTCGGCGAACAGGGGGTTGCCCCCCGATCGCTCGGCGACCTGGGGCACCACCTCGCCGCTGCCGCTGCCGCTGCCGTTGCCGTTGCCGGAGGCCGGCATCAGCGCCGCGACCAGCTCCAGGGTCTCGTCGTCGGTGAGCGGCTCCAGCGAGATCGCGGTGGCGTTGCGCCGGCCACCACCCCACCCGGGGCGCCGCTCGAGCAGCTCGTCCCGGGCGAGGCAGACCAGCAGCAGGGGCCCGCGCACCCAGCGAGTCAGGTGGTCGATCAGGTCGAGCATCCCCTCGTCGGCCCAGTGGATGTCGTCGATCGCGAGCACCAGCGACCTGCGGCGGGTGATCGCCTCCACCGCCGCGCGGGCGGCGGAGAAGAGCGCCTCGCGCATCTGCTCGGGATCGCGGTCCACCTGATGCGGCTCCTCGGGTGGGTCGATGCCGATCGGGAGCGCCAGCAGGGCGGCGTTGCGCTCCGCCGCCTCCGGCTCGCCGAGCTCCTCCATCAGGGCCGCCACCCCGGCGCGCAGCTTCTCCCAGGCCGCCGCGGGGGTGTCGGTGTCGAGCACGTCGAACTCGTCGCGAAGCACCTCGGCGAGCGCCCAGTAGGCGATTCCCGCCCCGTACGGCGGGCACTGTCCGCGGCGGATGGTCGGGGGGGAGGGGCGCTCGGTCAGGGTCGTGGTCAGCTCCCGCAGCAGGCGCGACTTGCCCACCCCGGCCTGACCGATCACGGTGACCAGATGCGGGCTGCTCTCCCGCTCGACCCGCTCGACCAGGGAGGCGAGAAGCCCCGCTTCCTCCTCGCGACCGATCAGCGGCGTCTCGCTGCGCACCCCGCTCCGCCTCGGCTCGGCGAGCGCCGCAGTCGCCTCCCAGGCCGGCACCGGCTCCTCCTTGCCCTTGAGGCTGAGCGGCTCGAGGCGCTCGTAGGCGATCACCTCTCGGGTGGAGCGATACGTCGGCTCGCCGACTGTGACCGTGTCCGGCCGGGCAGCCGCCTGCAGCCGCGCTGCCACGTTGACCGCGTCGCCCATCACCGTGTAGCGGTCGCCGACGGCGCCGGCCATCACCTCGCCGGAGTTGATCCCGATCCGGAGCGAGAAGCTCACCCCGTACTGCTCCTCGCTCCGGCGGTTCGCCTCGGTCATCGCCTCCTGCATGGCGA
Source organism: Solirubrobacterales bacterium (assembly GCA_050697275.1). Taxonomy (GTDB): domain Bacteria; phylum Actinomycetota; class Thermoleophilia; order Solirubrobacterales; family 70-9; genus JBOGZI01. The sequence continues at coordinate 2,076 of JBOGZI010000105.1, forward strand.
GCCCGGCGCGAACGGCGCGCTCGGGGTCGTCCTCGTGGGCTACCGGTGCCCCGAAGACGCCCATCACGTTGTCGCCGATGAACTTGTCGATCGCCCCCCCGAAGCGCTCGATCTCCTCGCCCAGCCGCCGCAGGGTGCGGTCCACCAGCGCCTTGACGGCCTCGGGATCCATGCGCTCCGCGGCGGACGTGTAGCCCGAGAGGTCGGCGAACAGGACGCTCGCGGTGCGCCGCTCCTCAGGCGGCGCCTCGGGCTCGGCGGCCGCCGCGGGCTTCGGCTGCTCGGCCGGGGCGCCCCCGAGGTCGGTCCCGCACTCCATGCAGAAGCGCGCCTGGACGGGGTTCTCGGCCCCGCAGTTCGGGCAGCTCAGCGGCATCGCAGCGCCGCAGGACATACAGAAGCGGGCGCGCTCCGGGTTCTGCGCGGCGCAGGCGGGACAGGTCCTCTCTTGCGCCATCGGGATGAGGATAGGCCAGCGGGCGCGGGCCGCCCGCGAGGCTTCTCCCGGAAAAGCTTCGCTACGCTGCGGCCTTCGCCCACCCGGTTTCCCCCGCGGGAGCCCCCTCAGATCAGGAGAGACATCTTGAACCGGATCCGCGCCAGCCTCGCACTAGCACTCGCCCTCGCGGCCTCGCTCCTGATCGCGGCATGCGGCGGCGGCGGCAACGACGAGGACCCCCAGGAGGTCCTCAACGCCACCTTCAACAACGACCAGACGGTGCAGAGCGGGGTCTTCGACATCTCCGTCGACGTCAACGCGGAGGGTGGCGATAACGCGGGCACCTTCGAGGCCACGCTCGGAGGCCCCTTCCAGGGCCAGGAGGGTCAGTTCCCCGCCTTCGACGTGGAGGCCGAGATCAACCTCGAGGGCAGCGACCAGGACTTCTCCGGATCCGGCGGGCTGGTCTCGACCGGCGAGGCCGCCTTCATCAACTTCCAGGGCACCGACTACGAGGTGCCCAAGCAGCTCTTCGACCAGTTCGCGACCCAGTTCACCCAGCTGCAGCAGCAGAGCGAGCAGGAGCAGGGCGGCAACCTGCTCAAGTCGCTCGGCATCGACCCGACCAACTGGCTCAGCGACCTCGAGAACGAGGGGACCGAGGACGTCGAGGGGACCGAGACGATCCACATCGCGGGCACCGCCGACACCCCGGCGCTGATCGAGGACATCAAGCAGATCGCCGAGAACGCCCCCCAGGCCGCCGGCGAGGTGACGCCCGATGAGCTGAACCAGCTCGACCAGCTCACCGAGATCGTCGAGTCCGCCGACTTCGACATCTTCACCGGGGAGGACGACGACATCCTGCGCAAGCTCGAGGCCGACATCGCGCTCGACCCGCCCGACAGCGAGGGTGCACCCGAATCGGTCGACCTGGACTTCTCGGTCACGCTGAGCGCGATCAACGAGCCCCAGACGGTGGAACCGCCGTCCAGCTCCCAGCCACTGGGCTCCCTGCTGCAGCAGTTCGGGCTCGACGAGGGCGCCCTCAACCAGCTCGGAGG
>JBOGZI010000106.1:0-32215 GCA_050697275.1 Solirubrobacterales bacterium
CACACATACCGGAAGCCAGCGCCGAGCCCGCACCTGCCCATCCTTTCGCAAACCGGCGTCTACGATTGGGGGCGTAAGCCGGCGTAGCTCAGTTGGTAGAGCACTTCATTCGTAATGAAGGGGTCAGCGGTTCGAGTCCGCTCGCCGGCTCTCGTAAGGCTGCGGTCGCCGGTTCGAGTCCGGCCCTGGGCTTCTGGCGGCAAGCCGCGGCTCGGTTCTCGTCGAAAGCCGCAGCCGTTACTCCCGCAACCCAGCGCCTTTGAGGGCCTCGACCTCCTGATGGTCGAGATAGAACTCCAGCCGCGTCGCGAGGCCTTCGTCGTTCAGGGTCCACACGGACCAGAAGTCGACGTCGACCTCGATGCCGCTTCCCGCTCCTCGCCCCCGGGCGCGTTGGCGTACCAGCACCTTGTTCCCATTGACGCTGAACTCGAGTGCCTCGATCTGTTGCTCCTCGAAGGCGTCTGGCCGCATCCACGCGCGCAGCGCTTCAGCGCCTCGAAGCGGCGGTTGGCCCATGGCGCGCACGAACTCGATCTCGGGATGGGCGACCTCCGCCGCCGCGTCGAAGTCGCCGCGATTGAACGCCTCGTAAAAGGGCCGCAGTCGGGCGATGATTTCCTCGTCTCGCTCGCCCATCGCCCGCTCAGTATCCCGGCGGCGCTAGGCCCGCGTCAGCGCGGCGTAGCGCTCGCTCATGAAGCGCAGCGCGGCGGCGCGCTGATCCTTCGCCTCGAGCAGCTCCGAGTAGGAGAGCTCGGCGCCGGGGAAGCCGGTCGCGTTCCAGAGGTCGCCCGAGGCGAGCTCAGTATCCCAGGGCCCGACGTAGATGTAGGGCTCGGGGTGGTCCTCGTCGCCGGGGGAGGCGCCGAAGTTGGCGCGGCGTCCGCGGGCCTCCGAGCCCAGCTCGAAGGCGATGTCGAAGTGCTCGGGCCAGAGCCGCACCAAGGTGGGGTCTCCGTCGGCCTCCTCGCCGCGGAGCTCCTCGAGCATCGAGCAGGCGAAGCCGTAGAAGTCGCCGAGGGCGGAGGCGGCGTCCCGGTCCACATCCGGCAGCGACTCACGCTCCTCGTCCCTACCCCGCTGGCGGACGAGCTCGCCGTGCTCGACCCGGACCTGGCTGTCGCGGCCGTCCTGCTCGAAGAAGGGGGTGCCGAAGCCGCCCCGCGTGTAGCGGAGGGAGATCTCGTTGGGGGGCTTGCGCGCCGGCGCGACCACAGCCTCGGCCACCCGGTGCAGCGCCTCGCGGGTGGCGGTGAAGCCGCCCGGCAGCGCCTCCAGCCGCTTCCAGCCACCGAGCCATCGCTCCGCGCACCAGGGCGACAGTTCGGGATCGGCGCTGCAGAGCTCGTCCCAGGTGAGGTCGCCGCGGTGGGCGACGGGCGAGACCAGCCGGCGGCCCTCCGGGACCTCGCCCGGGTCGACCGGGTCGTCGCTGTAGGGCGGTTCGGTCACCGCCGGGGGCGAGGGCTCGAGCACCCGGGCCTCGTAGTCGCCGCCCAGCCTGTCCTCGGCCTCCGCCCTCGGATTCGCCATCAGCCCTCCTCTATCGCCTCTGCGGCTTGGTGCCGCGCGGCTGCCGGGCTCCGACGATCTTGTCGACGTAGAGGTAGCAGCTGGTCGCGAGCGGCTGCGAGTGGACCTCCTGACTCGCGACCGCGGTCAGGTTGCCGATGTTGGCGGTCGCGTCGACCCCGAGCAGCCGTTGCAGCCGGGAGAGGCCCTTGGCCCGCACGGTGAAGGTGAGCGGCCCGCCCGGGCTGGTGATTCGCCCCGCCCTCCAGAACGGTCCCTCCCGCGCGCGGAACGGGATCGCGGCCTCGACCCCCGCCGGGAGCTCCGCCTCGAATCCGGGACCCTCGATCTCGACCCCGACCACGGGGCTCGTGTACTGGAGCGAGAGATCCCAGACCCCCGGGGCCAGGTTGATCGTCTGGCTCGCGGAGCGGCCGGGCTCCAGACGGCTGGTCGGCTCCCAGTAGAGACGCTTGGCGATCACCGGCCGCGGCCAGATCAGGGCATCGCCGCCGCCGCCAAGGAAGGCCGCCAGCTTCGGGTTCTTGCAGCGGAAGACGCGCCCCGGCCGAGCCTCTTCGTAGAGGATCGCGATCGGGGGCGTGGTCCCGGTGCGCTCCCAGAGCCGATAGGAATCGGCCGCCGCCACCTCGGTCCAGCCGGGCGGCGCCTTGCTCTGGTAGACGGCGCCGGTGGTGATCGCGTAGCTGAACTTGTTGAGCGTCCGGTACGGGACCGAGTCGAAGTCGACCGGCAGGCGGAACTCCTTGGTCACCTGCGCGCGGACCTTTCGTTCGGCGTTCTTCGCCGGGCTGTAGACCTCGCCGCTGCGCAGCCCGTAGTCGCTGAAGCGGTCCGTCGTCAGGGTGAGCACCGTCTCGCCCTCCACCGTCCCGCGCAGCGCCTTCAACTCGTCGAAGCGGGCGGTGGGGGCGATCACCGAGTCGCGCAGGGCGAGGAAGCTCGAGTAGGCCGCGACGGCGACGAAGGGGATCGCGATCAGGAGCCGCCAGCGGCTGCCCTGCTGGGCGAGCAGGGCGCCGACGATCAGCAGCATGATCAGGGCGGCGGGGACGGCGATCGCCTTCCCCTGCACGTAGCGGCCCCCCTCGAGCAGGGTGCCCAGGTAGACGAGGCCGGCGCCGGCGACCGCCGCCGGCAGGGTGACGTCGCCGCGCCGCAGCCACCAGGCGAGCGCCACCACCAGCGCGATCACCCCGAGGGCGCCGAAGAACACCCAGGCCTCGATGCCGAGCGCCGAGCCGCCGATCCCGGTGGTTCCGAAGAGGAACTCGCCGCTCGGCCAGGAGCCGAGCGCCTCCAGCGGGGAGACGTCGAAGCGCAGCTTCGAGTCGGTCCCCCGCACCGTGCCGTAGATGCCCGAGTCGATGAAGTCGAGCAGCCGCGGCACCTGGGTTGCGGCGAGCACGACGAGCACCAGCCCGGCCCCCACCAGGGCGCGGGCGTTGCGGCGCAGGCCCTCGCGCAGCTCCTCGAGCCGGCCCTCGCGCACGAGCACGACCAGCTCGGCGACGATCCAGACGCCGGTGGCCGCGGCCGGCCAGGCGAGGCCCGGGAAGCTGTAGGTGGCGATGATCCCCGCGACCAGCGCGCCCAGCGCGGCGATCAGCGGGAAGCGGCCCTCCGGCTCCTTCGCGAGCGTGCGCAGGATCAGCACGTAGGCGATCAGGAAGAGGCTGAGGATGAGCTCCTTGAAGCCGGCGATGCCGAGGGTCGAGGCCGACATGTAGGCCAGCGCCACCAGGAGCGCGGCGGCGGTTCGGCGCAGCGGCGAGAGCCCGTGCAGGACGTTGAGCGTGGTCAGCCCGGTGAGCACGGGCAGCGCCAACAGCAGCCCGAGGAAGCCGTAGAGCGGCTCGGTCCCGAGCAGCTGGGCGATCGTCGCCACCAGGCCGTGCGGTCCGAGCGGGTAGCCGTCGACGATGCCGGAGGGCTCGGGCCCGGTGGAGTTCTGGAGGTAGTCGGCCCAGAGCAGGTGCGCCGCCATGTCGTTGTTGACGCCCACCCCGGGAATGCCGAAGTGGCCGGAGGCGATGAAGGGAAGCGAGGCGAGGAGGAGCACCAGCACGACGACCGGCGCCCCCATCACGAGCGACTCGCGGTCGGCGAACCCGAATCGCAGGTAGGCCGCCGAGGCGGCGAGCAGGATCGCGCAGCCGAGCACCGACACGGTCGCGTCCTCCCCGATCCTGGTGAACACCGAGCAGGCGACGATCAGCACGGCGAGGCCGACCGAAGTCTCCAGCCACCCCGTCTCGCGGCGGCCGAAGAGCGCGAAGAACGCGCGGCCGACGAACAGGGAGGAGACGATTATGAGCAGGGCGGCCCCGTAGGTCGCGATCACGACGGCGGAAGGATAGGCGGGACCACCCGGCTCCCGAGGCGCCCCGGCCGCGCGACCGGCGGCCTCCCGGCTCGCTCCCGCTACCCTGCGCGCGCTTGACCGTCCCGCTCTTCGCCAGCCGAGCCTCCATAGAGCCGCTCCTGCCGGAGATCGCCGAGCGCCAGCGCGCCGTGCTCGACTCCGGGAGGTACATCCTCGGGCCCGAGGTCGAGGGCTTCGAGGCCGAGTTCGCCGCCTACGCCGGCGCCGAGCACTGCGTCGGGGTAGCCAACGGCACCGACGCGATCACGATCGCGCTGCGCGCGCTCGGGGTGGGCCCGGGCGACGAGGTGGTGGTCCCGTCGTTCACCTTCTTCGCCACCGTGGAGCCGGTGGTGACGATCGGCGCCACGCCGGTCTTCTGCGACGTCGACCCCGAGACCTGGCTGATGACGGCCGCGACCGCCGAGCCGGCGATAACCGACCGGACCCGGGCGCTGCTGCCGGTGCACCTGTTCGGCAACCCGGCCCCGGTCGGGGAGCTGATGGAGCTGGCCGAGCCGCGCGGGATCAGGGTGCTCGAGGACGCCGCCCAGGCCCACGGCGCCACCCTCGGCGGCCGCATGGCCGGTTCGCTGAGTCACGCGGCCACCTTCAGCTTCTTCCCCTCCAAGAACCTGGGCGGGTTCGGCGACGGGGGCGGGGTGGTCACCTCGGATCCCGAGGTCGAGGCGCTGGCCCGGAGGCTGCGCTTCCACGGCTCCGAGGACAAGAGGCGCCACACCGAGGCGGGATACAACTCGCGCCTCGACGAGATCCAGGCTGCGGCGCTGCGCGTTCTCCTTCCCCACCTGCCGGAGTGGACGGCGGCCCGCCGCCGGGCCGCGGACGCCTACCGGGACGCCGGCTTGGGGGAGATCGTGCCGATCCAGGCGGTGACCGAGGGCGGCGAGTCCGCCTGGCATCTCTTCGTGGTCGCGACGCCGGAGCGGGAGCGCCTCCAGGAGGCGCTCACCGACGCCGGGATCGGCGCCCGGCCCTACTATGAGGTTCCGCTCTACCGCCAGCCGGCGGTCGAGCGCTGGGCGCCGCCGGAGCCGCTGCCCAACACCGAGCGGATCTGCGCCGAGATGCTGGCGTTGCCGATGGGCACCGCGCTCGACCCGGAGGCGCCGGCCGAGGTGACCGCCGCGGTGCGCGACTGCCTCGTCGCGCGAGCGTAGCGGCGGCCAGGCCGCTAGCTCCAGTTCTCCAGCAGGTCCTCGTCTGAGACCTCGCGGATCTTGCGGGCCGGGACGCCGACCACGACCGCCCGGGCGGGTACGTCCTCGGTGACCACGGCACCGGCGCCGACGAAGGCCTCCTCGCCGACCTCGATCCCGGGGCAGATCACCGAGCCGCCGCCGACCCGGCAGGCGCGGCGCAGTTTCGGCGCGTCCGGCGGCTCGCCCTTCGGGTGGCGTCCCATCGCGTTGTCGTTGGTGAGGGTGGCGCCGGGGCCGACGAAGACGTCGTCCTCGATCACGCTGCCGGCGGTGACGTAGCAGTTCGTCTGCACCTTGACCCGGTCGCCGATCGCGACGTCGTTGTCCACGGCGCTGCCGCGGCCGATCACCGACTCGGCCCCGATCCGGGAGCGTTCGCGAATCTGGGCCTGGTCGCCGACCACGGTGCCCGGGCCGATCTCCGCTCCCGCCAGCACCACCGCCCCGGCGCAGACCGCGACGCCCTCGGCGAGCACCGCCGGGGCCGGGGTCTGGGTGGAGGCGGTGGACCGCGGCGACAGCTTCGGCGGCTTGCCGACCACCGCGCCGTCCTGGATCGCGCAGCCGGGCCCGATCCTGGTGCCGGCATGGATCACCACGTTGCCGCCGAGCTCGGCCTCGTCCGGCAGCTCGACGCCCTCGCCGAGCAGCAGGCCCGGGGCGCGGTCCGAGGGCTCGAGCCCGGCCATCAGCCGCCGCCCGCCCCGGCCGTAGCGCGCCCGGCCGCCGAGGGATCGCCCGCCAGCCACTCGGCGATCGCCTCGGAGACCCGCTCGCTGGCGTGGCCCCCGCCGTAGAGCTCGGCGGCGGGCGAGGGGCCGTCATCCGGTCCCGGCAGCTCGGCGAGCGCCGCATCGGCGGCGCCCGGGTCGAGCCCGACCAGCCGGTTCCAGCCGGCCTCGACCGTCTCCACCCACTCGGTCTCCTCGCGCATCGTCACGCAGGGGACCGAGGCGAGGAAGGCCTCCTTCTGGAGCCCGCCGGAGTCCGTGATCACCGCGCGGCAGGTGCGCACCAGGCGGGTGAAGTCGAGGTAGCCAAGGGGGTCCACCGCGCGGATGCCGCGGGCCTCGAGCCCCTCCAGCTCGCCAGCCGCCTCGAGCCGGGCGTGGGTGCGCGGGTGAACGGCGAAGATCACCGGCGCCTCGGCCGCGGCGCGGGCGAGCACCTCGCACACGGCGCGCAGGTTCTCCGGGTGGTCGACGTTGCCGGCGCGGTGGGCGGTGGCGACGCAGAAGGAGCGGGGCTCGACGCCGAGCCGCCCGAGCGCGTCTGAGCGGCGGTCGGCGATCGGCCCGAAGACGAGCGCCACGTCGGCCATCACATCGCCGACCAGCACTGCCGTGTCGCCGAGCCCCTCGTTCCGCAGGTTTTGCACGGCGACCTCGGTCGAGCAGAGCGAGAGCCCGGAGAGCGAGTCGGCGACCACGCGGTTGATCTCCTCGGGCATCGAGCGGTTGAAGGAGCGCATCCCCGCCTCGACGTGGGCGAGCGGGACCTCGGCCTTGGCCGCGACCAGCGCCCCGCCGAGGGTGGAGTCGGTGTCGCCGTAGACGAGCAGCGCGTCTGGGCGGAGCTCCTCGACCAGCGGCTCGAGCCGGGTCATGATCGCCCCGGTCATCTCGGCGTGGCTGCCGGAGCCCACCTCGAGCTGGTGGTCGGGTGGAGGCAGGCGGAGCTCCTCGAAGAAGACCTCGGAGAGCTCGCGGTCGTAGTGCTGGCCGGTGTGGACAAGCACCTCGGCCATGCGCTCGCGCAGCTTGGTGGAGACGGCGGCCGCCTTCACGAACTGAGGGCGGTTGCCGATCACGGTGAGCACCTTCATGGCGGGGAAGCCTTGCGTACTCTCCCGCCCCGTGACGGGCCACGACGACGTGACGGTCGTCATCCCCTGCTTCAACCACGGCGACTACCTCTTGGACGCGGTCGCAAGCGTGCTCTCCCAGGAAGGGGAGAGTCCCCACCTGATCGTCGTGGACGACGGCTCAACCGAGCCGAAGACCGAGACCGTGCTTGAGGCCTTGCCGGAGGGCGTTGAGCTGATCCGCCAGGCTAACGCGGGCCCGGCGGCGGCGCGCAACGCCGGCTTCGAGCGAGCCGAGACGCCCTACGTCCTGCCGCTAGACGCGGATGACAGGCTCCCTGCGGAGGCGCTCGCGGCGATGCACACAGCGCTCGAGTCGGACTCCCGCGCGGCGTACGCGTACGGCGTGATGCGCTTCTTCGGCGACTGGAGCGGCGAGGTCCGCTTCCCCGGCTACGACCCCTACCGCCTGCTCTACCGGCCGATCGTCGGCTGGCTCGGCCTGGTGCGGCGCGCGGCCTGGGAGGACGCCGACGGATTCGACCCGGAGCTGCGCGGCTTCGAGGACTGGGACTTCACCCTGTGCGCGATCGAGCAGGGACGGCACGGACACCGTCTCGATCGGGTGGTGCTGGACTACCGCAAGCACGGCCGCTCCGGGCTGGAGGAGGACCGCCGCCGCTACCGGGAGCTCTACCGTCGACTGCGGGAGAAGCACGCCGGGCTCTACGCGCGCGGCCGGGCGCTGGCCGCCGCCAGCGACCTCGGTCCGCTCGGCCGCCTCGTCTACAGGACCTGGTGGGCGTGGCGCCCGCTGCCCGCCGGCTACGAGCGCGCGCTATACAAGCTCCTCTTCCGGCGATAGCGCTCTACCAGCTCCCCTTCCGGCGCCAGGCCAGGCTCTACACTGCCGGGCCGCCGAGGCAGAGCCCACCCTCCTGCGGGCGTTCCTCGGCCCGCCCCTACCATTCGACCATGGAAGCGATCGCCAGCCAGCAGCTTCGCGACGAGCCCGTAACGGTGATCGAGCCCGCGAGGGAATGGAAGCTGCCGAGCCTGACCGGGTTGTGGGCCCATCGCGACCTCTTCTACTTCCTGCTCAGGCGCGACATCATCGTCCGCTACAAGCAGTCGGTGGTCGGCGCCGCCTGGGCGGTGATCCAGCCGCTGCTGATGGCCGGGCTGTTCGCGGTCTTCCTAGGCCTGCTGCAGCGGGTCCCGTCCGAGCAGGGGATCCCGTACTCGCTGTTGGCCGTCTCGGGGCTGATCCTCTGGCTGCCGCTCACCGTCGCCCTCAACCTGGGTACGCAGAGCCTCATCGTCAACGAGCAGCTGATCACGAAGATCTACTTTCCCCGCCTGCTGATCCCGTTCGCGGCGGCGGCGGCGACCGCCCTCGACATGGTGATCGGGGTCGGGGTGGTGCTGGTGATCGCCATCATCGTCGGGGAGATCCCTGATGCCCGGATCCTGGCGATGCCCGTGGTCCTGCTGCTCACGGTGGTGCTCGCGATCGGCCTGGCGACCTGGCTCTCCGCCCTCAACGTGAAGTACCGAGATATCGCCCAGGCGGTGAGCTTTCTGACGCTGGCCGGATTCTTCATGAGCCCCATCCTCTATCCGTACGAATTCGTCCTCAGCTATCTGCCCGCCTGGCTGGTGCCCGTCTACGCCCTCAACCCGATGGTCGGGCTGCTCGAGGCGGCGCGCTGGTCGATGCTCGGGACCGAGATGGACCTGCGGCTCGTCCTGGTCCCGGTGCTGGCGGCGCCGCTTCTGCTGGTGACGGGAGCGCTGTACTTCCAGCGCTCGGAGCGCAGCTTCGCGGACGTGATCTGAGCATGGCCCGGAGGGCGCGATCCCGATGAGCGAGCCAGCGATCAAGGTGGAGGGGGTCGGCAAGCGCTACCGGCTAGGCGAGGGGCATGGGCAGCCGGCGACGAAGCTCTCCGAGGGCCTCAACGCGGCCCTGCGCGGACCCGTGCGGCGGCTGCTCGGGGGAGGCTCGGGCGACGCGACGAGCGAGCAGGAGGAGTTCTGGGCGCTGCGAGACATCTCCTTCGAGATCGGACGCGGCGACATGTTTGGCCTGATCGGCCGCAACGGCGCCGGCAAGAGCACGCTGCTGAAGCTGCTGGCGCAGATCAGCCCTCCCACCGAGGGGCGGATCACGGTTCGCGGCCGGGTGGGGACGCTGCTCGAGGTGGGGACCGGGTTTCATCCTGAGCTGACCGGTAGGGAGAACGTCTTCCTGAACGGGGCGATCCTCGGCATGCGCCGGGCGGAGATCGCGCAGCGCTACGACGAGATCGCCGCCTTCTCGGGGATTGAGGAGTTCCTCAATACGCCGGTCAAGCGCTACTCGAGCGGCATGTACGTGCGGCTTGCCTTCGCCGTCGCTGCCCACCTCGAGCCGGAGGTGCTGCTGTTGGACGAGGTCCTCGCGGTCGGGGACGCCGAGTTCCAGCGCAAGTCCTTCGACAAGATCATGGACGTCGCCCAGGAGGGCAGGACGGTGGTCTTCGTGAGCCACAACCTGGCGGCGGTGCAGAAGATCTGCACCCACTCCGCCTGGTTCGATCACGGGAGGCTCGTCGGGATCGGTCCCACGCAGGAGGTGGTCTCCTCGTATCTGGCCGAGGTCGGCTCGAAGCAGAGCGGGGGGGTGGCCGAGGTGGGCGACGACGTCCACCGGATCGGAGTGGGCGGGGCGAAGCTGGTCAGGGTCGAGCTGCGCGACTCGCAGGGCCAGGCCATGGATCGGGTCAACCTCGGCGAGCCTTTCTCGCTGACGCTGACCTTCGAGGTCGACCAGACGATCCCTGACGCCACCATCGAGGTTGGGATCTCATCGGCCGACGGAACCCGGGTGGTCACCTCGCTGAGCAGCGACGACGGCAACAGGGTCTCGCTGTCGCCCGGGACCCGCGAGGTCGCGGTCGACCTAGAACTGACACTTCTGCCCGGCGACTACTGGTTCGACGTCGGCATTCATAACCCGGAGGTCTCCCTCGACTTCGTCGAGCGGGTCCTCAGCTTCGTCTCGACCAAGGAGCCACACGAGGACGTCGAGCCCTACCCGTGGCCGATCACGCGCGGGGTGGTGCGCCCCGCCTCGCAGTGGGCTGTCCGCGCCCTAGCGCGCACCGCCGTCAACTAGCTGCTCGTAGCGGCGCGGAGGTAGCTCGGCCGCGGCCGTGACGCTTCCTGGCTGCTGCTCGGTGGGCGGCGCTTGCCTCCCACGGAGGCAAGATCGTGCTTACCTCGATGAGGGGAGCGTGGGGAAGCGCTCAGCGCACCACGTCTCGCTCCGTTTCTGCGGGGTCGCAGCGAAGCACGTAGGACATCGTTACTCGCTCGCCCCGGAGCCAGCGCGTCACGTTGTCGATCTCCTCGCAATAGTCCGGAGGTCGGTCTCCGGCCCGTTTAACGGCGATCACCCAGACGGCCGAGCTGTCGTTCCGCCACCTTGCCTCGACGGCATCCCCTCGCCGAATCGTGAACGGCTCGAACCAGTCACCCAAGCACCCGTGGAGATCAGGCCTGTCTGGCAGCACGAGAAGCTTGCACAGCAGCGGTGACGTGCGCGGCGTCCGCGACAAGGCCTCGGGGGCGCTGGCGAACCAGTAATCGCCCTCCCAGCGCTCGTTCACTCCCCCGATTCCCGCAACGGGGTTGACGTAGGCGTAGTTGTAGGGGAAGAGCAGCGTCTGCTCGGCCATCGGGACGAGCAGCGCCGCGCCCAGCAAGCTGGCGCCGAGAACTCTCCAGCGTTTCTTCGGCTGCTTTGCCCTCGCCCAGCTCCAAAAGCGCTCTGCTCCGATACCGGCCAGGATGGCGATTCCCGGAAGGACATAGAGGTGATGTCGCATCCCGTCGTACATCGTGGCGGCGGTGATCACCGCGCCCAAGGGCAGAAGGACAGCCTGCTGGAGGACGAGCAGCAAGCCGAGTTCGGGACGGCTCCAGACGGTGCCGTGACGGCGAGTGCCGCGCCCGGTCGCGAGAGCCCTGATGCCGAGCACGGCACCGAGTACCGCGAGAGCCCCCAGCAAGAGCGGAACGGACGCGCCGATCCAGGTCGGCAGGTACCACCAGGGGAGTTGGTCCGACTGAAGGAGCTGTCCGGCGGTCAGTGTGTCGCCGGTCCACCCGATATTCGCGGAGGTGGAACCTGATTCGACCAGCGGGGTCAGGAAGTGGCCTGCGGCGTTGGGGTAGAGGACGGCGAACGCCCCAAGGCACGCAGCAACGCCTGCGGCCACCGTCAGATCTGTCTGTGTGCGGAGCGCGATTCCGCCGAAGCGCCGCTGCCCCAGCCGCAGCGCCGCGTAGGTCACCAGTGATGCTGCGAACGGCAGCCAGAGCGCCAGCCGGGTGCCGACGCCGATGAAAATGCCGCCCGCCAGCATCGCCGCAATCGCCAACCTGTATCGCGAGCTGGAAGGGTGGCCCGGCCTCTCGCACAACGCCAGGATCAGGGCCACGGTCACCAGCGTGTAGCCACAGGCCGCCGGGATGTCCTTGGGGTTGAAGAAGGCGTGCCCCGTCCATGCCGGCACCGCAAGCAGCCCAGCCGCGGCCCAGAGGGCGAAGGGTCGCGAGCCGCTGAGCCGCCAGACCGCGGCGCCGACTGCCGCAGCTGTAAGGAGCCCGAGGGTCGCGACGGTTAGGTGACGGACGTCGTAGGCGGCGGCTGAGTGCGAGAGCTCGCCGAGCGACTCGTTGCCCGCGACGACATTCGCGCCGTGCGCGAGAGCGTCGTTGGCGGGTCCATACACGGACGCCGAACTGGCGCCCTCTGGCGCGTACCAACCATTGTCGAGCCAGGCGGTCGCCCAGCCCAGGTGTAAGGGCTCGTCCGTGGTAACTCCCGCTGCGAGAGCCCCGGCGATGAGTTGCGCTACGCCTATCCCGAGCACGACCGCAGCGAGAGCGGTGACGGGGTCAACTCGGTGGCCAACTCGACCCCACCTAGCCATCGGTGCAGCGTACAAGGCGGTTGAGCCTTCGATCGTCAATTTCGGCGGCATGTATCGCGCAGCCGCCCGAAATCCGCTTCGCTGCTAGACGAAGAGCAGCCCGATCCCGAAACCAGGCCGTTCCGGCCTCGCGATCAGCGCCTCGCTGCGGTACTCGCCGGAGATCTCCCGCCAGAAGCGCGGCACCTCGCCTGAAATCGGGCCGGTGCCGTCCTCGGCTCGACGATCCGGGTTGATGTCGTGGAAGGCGATCAGCCCGCCCCGCCTCACCATCCCGTTGTAGAGCTCGAAGTCGGCGCGCACGCCCTCGTAGGAGTGATCGCCGTCGATGAACAGGAAGTCGAGCTCGGCGCCGCCGAGGGCGTCCGCAACCAGATCACGGGTTTCGGTGAGCTGGGAATCAGCTTGAATGCTGATCACCCGCTGAGACTCCCTGGCGAACTTCTCTCGCGCACGCTGAGTGTGCGGAGGAGTGTCGATGTCCAGCGAAACGATCACCGCGTCCGGCCGAGCCACCCGCGTCAGCAGATAGAGGGTGCCACCGGCGGAGGCCCCGATCTCGCAGAGGCGCTGCGGCTGCAGCTCCCGGACCCGCTCGAGCATGGCGAGCAGCTCGTCGCGCATCTGCACCGGCACGACCGGACCGACCTGGAGGCGCGGGTCGATCAGCTCGTGTCCGTCGATCCCGCTCACCACGCCTTCCTCGGTGGCGGCGACGAGGTCCTCGATCGGACGCGGATCGCGTCCTGCGCGGGCGAGCTCGCGGCCCTGCTGTTGCAGGTACCGGTAGTAGGTGAGCGCCGCACGCAGCTTCGGGGCGCGCTCAGGAAGGCTGGCATGCAGTTGGTTCATCCACCTCCGGGGCGAGAAGCGCGGCTTGGTCGACTCCACCGGCGCGGAATCTACAGCTCAGTGATCGCCCAGATACCTCAAGTGGGATCGGGCATACGCACGAACATCCCATCAGCCCAGTCGAGTGTGCCGGTCCGCTCGTCGAAGCTGCCGGGCATGGGCTCGAGCCAGGCCAGGCGCAGCCCCGCGTCATAGAACATGTCGATCAGCTCCTTGGCCGCGGCCTGCCCTTCGTAGAGCTCGGAGAACAGGAGCTCAGCCTCGATGGACACCGCCCGGTGAAGAAGCTCGGGGGCTCCGCGCAGCACGTTCATCTCGAAGCCCTGGACGTCCAGCTTGAGCGCAGCTCGGGTCGATGGCTTCAGGAACTCGGCTGAGACCGAGTCGAGCGTCTCGATGCGAACGGTCTCGGTACCGACGTATGCAAGCTCTGGAGCGAGTTCCAGATACCGCGGGCCCATCGACAGGAGCGAGCTGTGGGGCGACGCTGGCGAGATATTCATCTCAGCTTGGCCGGCGGTGTCTCCGAGGCCCATACGACGGACGGTCCATTGAGGATCGTTCTGGGCGGCCGCCTCGAGCTCGTGGAAGGCCGCCGCCTGTGGCTCGAGGGAGACGATTTGGCCCTCGTATCCCCATTTGCGGACGTCGGTCGCGTACTGCCCGACATTCGCTCCGACATCGAAGAGAACGTCGACACCAAGCCACCTCAGGGTACGTTGACGGCGGAGGCCCAGGTAATTGCGAGGGGGCCAGTAGTCGATATGGATGCCAGCTCGATGGCCGAGCCCTTGTACGAACTCCCTCCATCCCATACCTTGCAGCCCCTCCCCACGGCCTGCTCAAGTGTGCGGGCATTTCGTCGGAGCCTGTGCCCTAACGCGATCAGACGAGCCGAGGTGGACATTACCGGGACAATGGTGAGGCGAGCGACGAGATCCGCGGGGCGGCGCCTAGGCCACTCGACGCAGCGGCGCTGGATCTGGCGGCCACGTGGGAGCCCGGCATGAGAGTGGCCGTGATCGGAGCCGGGGTCACCGGGCTCGTGGCCGCATATCGCCTCTCGAAGTCCGGACACAGCTGCGACGTCTACGAGCGCTGGCCCGGTCTCGGCGGTCAGGTCGCAACGCTGGACGTCGGCGGCGGTCACTTGCTGGAGCGCTACTACCACCACCTGTTCACGACCGATCGTCACATCGCCGATCTGTACGAGGAGCTCGGCATCGATGACCCGATCGAGTGGCTGCCCTCGAGCGTGGCGGTGTTCAGCGGCTCCCGGAGCTGGCCGTTCACCAGCCCGCGCGACCTGCTGGGCTTCAAGCCGGTCAGCCTGCGCACCCGGATCCGCATGGGGCTGGCGGTGCTGCTGCTGCAGCGCCGCCCAGGAGGCGTCGAGAGCTTCGAGGGGTTGACGGCGCGTGAGTGGATCGAGCGATCGATGGGCCAGGAGGCCTGGGACCAGGTCTGGCGTCCCCTCCTGCGCGGCAAGTTCGGTGGTCGCGCCGAGGACATCTCCATGGCCTGGCTGTGGAGCAAGTTCACCCTTCGGCGGCAGATCAAGGGAAAGCAGACCCGCACGGAGATGCTCGGCTACCCGCGAGGTGGATGGCAGCCGCTCCTGGAGCGGCTGCGCGATGAGATCGAGTCCCGCGGAGGGAACGTGCTGATCGACCGCCCGGCGGCGCGCATTGCCCGACCCGCGCAGGACGCGGGCGAGCCCGGAGGGCGGTTCCTCCTCGAGTGGGGGGGACCCGACTCGTTCCGATCCGGCCTCGACCCCACGGGGTTCGCGAGGGCTGGAGAGGATCTATACGAGGCGGTGGTCGCGACGGTGCCCAGCGATATCTTCGCCAAGCTGCTGGATGAGCGACTCGCCGCCGAGGTCGGCAGCGGATACCTGGACCGGCTCGACTCGATCGACTACCACGCGGCGGTCTGCCTGCTGCTCGAGCTCGACCGGGACTTCAGCCCCTTCTACTGGACCAACATCGCCGATACGGAGCTGCCGTTCGTAGGGCTGATCGAGCAGACGCGGATGATCCCGCCGGACCGCTATGGAGACCGGCGCTTCCTCTACGTCGCCAACTACGTCGAGCACGGCGACCCACTGCTCGAGCCGTCGGCGGAGGAGCTGCTGAAACTGTATGAGCCGGGCCTGCGCCGGGTGAATCCAGGGTTCGACCGATCCTGGGTGAAGCGGGCGTGGCTGTTTCGGGAGCCCCACGCCCAGCCGATCGTCGATGTCGGCTACAGGGAGAAGATCCCCCCCCTGAGGACGCCTGTCGAGGGCTTGCTCCTGGCCAACACCACACAGATCTACCCCGAGGACCGGGGAACGAACTACTCGGTCCGCCTGGGCTCCGAGGCGGCTGCCTCGATCGGGGGCGGCGGTCCCTGGCACGGCCAGAGAGGGGAACCTCACAGCGACAGGGTGAGGATCCACTTCACCATGTCGAGCTGATCACCCATCCGTCCGTCAGGAGTTGAGCCTGGCGATCACCAGCATCCGGTCCCGGAAGTCCGGCGCCCACAGTCGATTGCCGATTCCCGCCGCAGCGGCGCCGCGGGCGAGACCGCGGCCAAGTCGGGTCTGATAGCCGCCGAGCCGGTCCAGGTAGTAGCCGACGGTGAAGACCTTCGGCGAGGTGGTGATCTCCAGAACCTCGAAGCCCTGCCGCTGAAGCAGCGTGGCGAGGCTGTGGCGGGTGAAGTAGTGGACATGGGTGGGAATCACCGACCACCAGCGCCGGCCGAGCAGGCGTGCGAGCCTGCTGCCCGCGTCGGGGAGGGCCATCGCTAGCACCCCACCGCCCGTGAGCAACGAGCGGGCCCGACCTACGGCCTCATCAGCGGCCGGAACGTGCTCGATCACATCGCCCATGAAGACAGCGTCGAAGCTCGCCTCGCTCAGCTCAGCTTCGAATAGCCCGGCGGTTCGGACGTCGAGGCCAAGCTCACGCCGCGCGTAGTCGGAGGCGAATTCGCTCGGCTCGACGCCGACCGCCACCCATCCGCGCCGGACGGCTTCGGAGACGAAGAAGCCGACCCAGCAGCCGAGGTCCACGAGGCGTCCGGGAGCGCGGTGCCGCTCGATCGTCGCCAGGATTCTCCGAGCGGTCGCGCGTTGACCTGGTTCCTCCTCGATGTAGTCGCCGGACACGGCGACTCGGTAGGCATCCGCGAGCTCGGCCTCGGAGGGCAGTCGCTCGAGCTGCATGTGCCCGCAGCTCTTGCAACAGGCGATGTTGGAGAGCGCGACCCCGTACCGGTCGGTGGTCGGCACCAGACCCGTTCCGCCCACCGCCTCCTGGACCCGCAGGTGAGGGACAAGCGGCCCGGAGCCGCAGGCGCGGCATCGACTCGGTGTCTGGGAGGCGACCGGCACGTTTCAATTCTCGCGTACCGGCCCTTGACCTCGGCGGAACCTATGATCGAGCCGATGCGTCGCGAAGGCCATAGCGACGGCGACAAGACCGTGCGGGACCCGAGCTTGATCACCGTGGTCGCTCCGTTGTTCAACGAGCAGGAGACGGTGTCCGAGCTGCACGGCCGCCTCGACCATGCACTGTCCGACCGCGAAGCGGAGCTGGTGCTCGTCGACGACGGCTCCTCGGATCGAACCCCCGAGATCCTGCGACAGCTGGCCGGCAAAGACCATCGTGTCCGGGTGATCACGCTGTCCCGCAACTTCGGCCACCAGGCAGCGCTCACGGCTGGACTGGACCACGCTCGTGGCGACGTCGTGGTGATGATGGATGGGGACCTGCAGGACCCCCCTGAGCTGATTCCTCGCATGGTGGACGAGTGGCGGAACGGTGCGGACGTCGTCTACGCCGTGCGCGAGGACAGGGCGGGCGAGACCCGATTCAAGCTGGCGACCGCTCGTTGGTTCTACAAGCTCTTCTCGCGATTGGGCCAAGTCGACCTGCATCCGAACGCGGGCGATTTCCGACTGCTCGACCGGACGGCTCTCAACGTGCTGCTGGCCATGCGCGAGCGAAACCGGTTTCTACGAGGGATGGCCGTCTGGGTCGGCTTCGATCAGGCCTCGGTCACCTACCGGCGCGACCCGCGCCATGCAGGGGAAACCAAGTACACGCTGCGCCGCATGCTGCGGTTCTCGATGGATGCGGTAAGCGCTTTCTCCCACCTGCCGCTTCAAGCGGCGACCCTGCTCGGATTCATCTTCTCGCTGGTGGCCTTTCTCGGGATACCGGTCGCGATCGCGTTCAAGGCGACCGACCAGTTCGTACCCGGGATAACGACGGTGTTACTCGTCGTTCTGCTGCTTGGCGGTATCCAGCTGATCACGGTCGGCATCCTCGGTGAGTACCTGGGCCGCGTCTATGACGAGGTGAAACGACGACCTATCTATGTCGTGCGGGAGAGGCTCAACGCTGGTGAGATCCCGGAGGACCGGCGCTCGCCCGGGGAGATCGGCGATGAGGCCGGGTCCAGCTCGAGCGCTACCCCTCGGGTTTCCAGGTGAGCGATCAAACCGCGGTGCCGGGACGGCCCGGGCTCGGCCGGGCGGGGCTGGCGATCTCCCTCGTTTCGCTGGCCGCCGTGGTGATCTGGGCAGCGCAACAAGACCCGCCCGAGCTGCCGTCCTCCGGACCGGCACTCGCGGCGCTCGTTGGTGCAGTCGGGCTGTATGGAGTCGCCACCATGATCAGGGGCGAGCGCTGGTTTTGGATTCTGCGTCGCAGCGGCATCCAGGTGGAGCGAAGCGATGCCTATGGGCTCCTGGTGGTCGGGTACATGGGCAACAACGTCCTGCCGGCCCGCGGCGGCGACGCGATTCGCTCCTACCTGATGGCGCGAGTCGGGGCCACGACCATCCGCGAGGTGCTCGGTACCCTGGTAGCCGAGCGCGTCCTCGACAGCGTCTTCCTGACCTCCCTTTTCGTCGTGCTCGCCTACGGCGTCCTGCGTGGGATTGACGTTCCGGGCGGCCAACAGCTACTACTGGTTGCCGCGCTGGTCGCGATCCTGCTGGCCCTCGGTTGGCTCGTGGTCCAGATCGCGATCCGGCACAAGCGCGGGCGGGAGATAGTCGAGTTCCTCGCCCCCTTGGCGCGCGCGACTCGGGAGCTGCGCGGCAGCCATGGTCTCGCGATGATTGGGCTCACCGCGGCGATCTGGTCGGTGGAGGCCGTCGAGCTCCTAGCTGTCGGCACGGCCGTCGATCTCGACCTCAGCGTGGGCGATGCCCTGTATCTGATTGCGGTCGCCGGGGTCTTCCTGCTGATCCCCGCCGGCCCAGGGCACCTCGGGACGCTCGATGCCGGCGTCGCCTTCGGCATCCACGCCGTCGGGGGCACAGGCTCGCAGGCGGTGAGCTTCGTGATCGCGCTCCGATTCGTCCTTCTGCTCCCGATCACCTTGGCCGGCCTGGCCGTGCTGGTGCTTCGCTATGGAGGGCTGGCGGGAATGCGCCTATCCGGCACGAGTCATCGTTGAAGGTCGCGGTCCTCGTTTGCGGGGATCACCGGGCTGGTGGCGGCCCATCCCGGGTCAGCCCATGTCTCGCTGCGCCTCCACGGGGTCGCACCTGAGCACATACGAAATCGTCACTTGCTCGCCCCGAAGCCAGCGCGTCACGTTGTCCACCTCTTCGCAGTAGTCCGGGGGACGGATTCCGGCCCGCTTGACGCTGACCACCCAGAGGGCCGAGGCGTCGTCTCGCCACCTCTGCTCGACGGCATCCCCTCGCCGAATCGTGAACGGTTCGAACCAGTCACCTAAGCACCCATGGAGTATGGGACTGCCATCTGGCAGCGGGAGAAGCTGGCACAGCAGTGGTGAGGTGCGCGGCGTCCGCGACAAGGCCTCGGGGGTGCTGGCGAACCAGTAATCGCCCTCCCATCGGTCGTTCGTTCCCCCGATTCCCGCAACTGGGGTGACGTAGGCGTAGTTGTAGGGGAAAAGCAGTGTCTGCTCGGCCATCGGGATGAGCAGCGCGGCGCCGAGCAAGCCGGCGGTGAGCGCTCTCCAGCGTTTCTCCGGTCTCCTCGTCCGCGCCCAACTCCACAGGCGTTCCGCTCCGACGCCGGCCAAGACCGCGATCGCCGGAAGGACGTAGAGGTGCTGCCGCAAACCGTCGTACATCGTGGCCCCGAAGACCACTGCGCCGAGGGGCAGGAGAAGCGCTTGCTGGAAGATCAGCACAAGGCCGAGCTCGGGACGGCTCCAGACGGCTCTGTGACCGCGAGTGCCGCGCCCGGTCGCGAGAGTCCGAATGCCGAGGACTGCCCCGAGCGCCGCTAGAGCCCCCAGCAGCAGAGGAACGGACGCGCCTATCCAGGTCGGGAGGTACCACCAGGGCGGGTGCGCCGAGAGGAGCTGTCCGGCGGTCAGCGTGTTGCCGACCCACCCGAAATCCGCGGAGCCCGAAGCCGACTCGGTGAGCAGGGTCACGGGCTTGCTCGCAGCGTCGCGGTAGAGCAGGGCGATCGCCCCGACACCGGCACCGGCACCAGCCAGGACTGCCTTGTCCATGCCTGCGCCAAGCGTGATTCCACCAAACCGTCGCTGGCCCAGCCGAAGCGCGCCGTAGGTCAACAGTGATGCTGCGAACGGCACCCAGAACGCCAGCCGGGTGCCGGCGCCGATGAAGATCCCGCCTGCCAGCATCACTCCGATCGCCAGCCCGTACCGGGACTTGGGACGGTGGCTCGGGCTCTCGGACAAGGCCAGGATCAATGCCACCGTCACCAGCACGTAGCCGCATGCCGCCGGGATGTCCTTGGGGTTGAAGAATCCGTGCCCTGTCCACACCGGCACAGCGAGCAGCCCGGCCGCAGCCCAGAGGGCGAAAAGTCGCGAGCCGCTGAGCCTCCAGACCGCGGCGCCGACCGCCGCAACGGTCAACAGGGCGAGTGCCGCGACGGTCAGATGGCGAACGTCGTAGGCGTCGGCTGAGTGGGAGACCTCGCCGAGGGATTCGTTGCCTGCGACGACGTTCGCGCCGTGGGCGAGAGCCCCATACGCGGGTCCATACACGTACTTCAGCTCGTCGGGGGCGTACGAGCCGTTGTCGACCCATGCGCTCGTCCAGTCCACGTTCGAGGGCTCGTCCACCGTCACACCCGTTGCCAGAGCCCCAGCGATCAGCTGCGCTGCGCCCAACCCCAGCACGAGCGCAGCGACTGCCGCGACCGGATCGACACGGTGGCCCAGGCGCTGAGCACGCGAGGCCATGGTGGGAAGCCGTTCGCTGATCAGGACACCGCGATGAGCCGGCCCGTCCGGGCTCAGCGTCTGCTCTTTCCTCGGAGACGCTCGATCAGCTCGAGTTTGTCGGCGCGGACAGCGAGATAGTTGGGCCCGAGAAAGTCCTCATCGCGGAATCGGTACGGGCGGAACTCAACGCCATGCGGATAGATCTTGCCGACCCCGAAATTGCGTTCGGAGAAGAACGTGTAATGGTCACGCAGGAGCCTTCGAGTGAGGATGTTCCCGGGTCCGTACTCGAACTGCACAGCCGCAATCGCCCCGTCGGTGAACATCTCCTCGAAACCCAGGAGCACCTCGTACTCCATTCCCTCGACATCGATCTTGAGCAGATCGATGTGGTCGATACCGGCTTCGGCGCAGTAGGCGTCGCCTCGCTGAACCGGAGAGGAAACCAGCTCGAATGGGAACGGGTGCTCCTGTACGGCTCCCGAAAGCTCGGTCGATTCAGGGAAGTACTTAACGGCTATCTCCTCCTGGTCCTTCCCGAGACCAGTCGGAACGATGGTCACACGCGGTTCGCGAGCAAATCGGCTGCGTAGCACTCCCGCTATCTGCTCGACAACCTCAAAGGAGTGAATCTGAGCCTCAGGGCAAAGCTGCCTTGCGATCGAGGTCCATTCGCCGACATTTGCTCCGACATCGAAGATGCAGCTGGGCTCGTCCGAGGAGAGGCACTCGAGGACCCGGCGTTCACCGTTGCGGTCGGCGTCATATGACCAGTTCTCGTATGCGTCGAGGTAGAACCGTGCCCCGCGAGCTATGCCCGAGAGCGCGCGGCGGTGACGATTCCTGGCAATCAGGTCGGTGACGCGGGAATGAAGCCTCGGAGACAGGCTCATGCAACTCGGCTTCTCATGGGCCGGAGGGATCGACGCTGCTCGAGGGATGAGGGTCTCGGCCCGCTATCGCCCGGAACAGCTCGGACGGAACCGCGCGAGTGGCGAGGAGGATTCCTCCGAACACCAAGCCCGCTATCGCGGCGAGGACTATCGATGGGAGTTGATGGCCCGCAAGCGATACGGCGACCGCCGCTCCCGCGGCGAGGATCACCTTGGGCACGACCGCGAGCTTCGGCGCCAGCGTCGGGCGAGCCCGGAGCAGGAAGTAGAGACAGGCCCCGGCAAGGGCGGCCTCGGCCGCGAGCGTCGCCAAAGCAGCCCCCTCCGCGCCGAGAGGAGGGGCCAAGGCCAGCGTCCCTGCAATGGCCACCACAGCGGCGATCATGTTAGCGATCAGGATCTGGCGATAGAGCTTGAGGGAGAGCAGCGCGAAGCTCCAGGTGGCGAACAGAAAGGCGGTGATCAGTGTCAGCCCCTGCAGGCGAAGCACCGGGATCGATGCGTCGAATCCATCACCGGCCACGACCGCGATCGCAAACGGCGCAGCTACGGCCAGGCCGAGTGCCAGTCCGCTACCGATGATCAGCGACATCTCGAAGAGCCGCTGGAGCGCGTAGCCCAGCCGCGCCTCATCGTCGCGGGCGGCCCGCGCGAGAATCGGAAATGCCGACGAGACCACGATCCAGGGGCTCATCGCCACGACCTCGACTATTCGAAACGCGGCCGAGAAGATCCCCGTCTCCTCGCCGGTGGAGACATACGACATGAGAATGACCGCGATGCGGAAATAGATCAGGCCCACGGCGACCGCCGCCGCGTACGGGAGGGTCTCACGAACGATGCGGCGCCATACGGAGAGGTCGAAGGAGGGACGCAGCGATCCGTGCTGCCTCACCAGCAGCAGCGTGGCAGCGATCATCGCGGCGCCCGCCAGCACACTGGCCCAGTAGAAGGTGACCAGGGCGGCGCCGACTATGACGGCGCCGATGAAGAACCCGCTCAGGGTCGCCGCCCTCAGGACCTCGAGCGAGGTGACCCAGCCCAGGCGGAGCTGGGCGTTGAGCGGAATCACGTAGGTCTGCTGGGTGAGCGTCAGTAGCAGGCCCAGGCCTACGATCGCGGTGCCGTAGACGATGGTCGGCGCGGCCCCCGTCGCCGCGGTGAGCCCGACGGCGATTGCGATGCCGGGAACGGTCAGGCCAAACCGCAGCCCGACCAGATTGCGGAGGAAGCGGGCGCGCTCCGCCCCATCCAGCACTGAGACCTCACGGATTCCGAGGTTCGTCAGACCGGCCTCCGTGAAGCCCCCGATGATGAAGACGATCGACGAAACCGTGACGAAGTGCCCGTAGTCGACGGGGCCGAGGTGCCTGACCATGAACGGCACGGAGACCAGGCTGAAGAGCACCGTCAATGCGAATCCTCCGATCCGCATCGCTCCGCCGCGGATTGCCGTCGGGCCCGCCTTGTCCGTGTCGAGGATGTCCAGGGCGTCGGGCGGCCCGAGGGAGCCCTCGACCCCCGTATCCCTGGGGGTCGCGGCGTCGGTCATGGGCGCCGGCTGGGCTTCCTCAGCGCGCCGCTGACGGGTGCGACTCCCGAGTTCCCGCGCATCGCTTGAGCGTATGGAACCTCCCGGTGATTGTCGATCGCACGACGACCCAGCCTGAACAGCGCCACCACGAAGCCCGCCCAAACTCCCAGCATGATCGGCAGGTACACCGCCGCGATCCCCGTCGGCATGGGGGCCAGGTAGGCAATCAATATGGGGACGAGCACCACGGCCTGCAGGAGCACCGTCCCCCGCAGGTGGCCGGCCATCAGGAAGAAGGGAATGCCCCAGATCAGGTACTGGAAGACGGGATTGGGCGCGAACGCGTAGATAGCGAGCCAGAGCAGGACCGCCGAGTCGAGGGGGGACGGTCGAATTCGAATCACGAAGGCGAGAACCCCCAACGGCACGAGCGACACGATCGAATTGGAATGCTCATAGAGAAACTCGCTGGCCGCGTTGAGCTGCGGGTGGCCGTCGACGATCCAGTCGATCGCGAGATCCGGCTGAACCGCCAGGCTCAAACCTCCCAGCCCCGGGAGGCCGCGATATTGGCGCAGCGTCTCCACGCCGCTCGGGTCGGCGATCAGGAACGGGGTCAGGAGAAGCAGCGGAACGGCGAGCGCACCGCCGACCAGGAGAGCCGCCTCCCGCCAGCTGCGAGCGCTTGGGGCGAGAGCGACCAGCAGGAACAAAGGGACGGTCTTGATGGAGGCCCCGATCCCGATCAAGAGCCCGCAGGCGAGAGCTCGCTGGATCCGATCGCCGTCGAGCCGGATGGCGAGTCCCGAGCCCCACGAGCCGTTGGGCCGCAGGATGCCGAGCACCGTGGAGCTCCGCCCTTCCCAAACGACCAGCGCGATCACTGCGGGCAGGATCGCGAGCGCGTCGATCTGGCCGTGATAGCCCGAGATCGCGACGAACACCGGGCCGAGAACCACCGCCCCAGCGGCGAGCAGCCTGGTGCGTTCGCCGCTGCCCCGGGCCCCCAGATAGGCTTGGACGACCAGGGCCAGACCAGCGTTGGCGAGGATCGCCGGAACCTGGATCACGCCGTGGAACGGAAGCGGTGTGCGGTCGGCGATGAGGTCGGTCGGGCCGATCCACGCGAGGAACCCCGGCGGATAGGGGTAGCGGAAGAGGGACTCCTGATTGAGCTCCGAGTAGAGCTCCAGCGGACGCGGCCCGCTCAGCTCGGCCGCCACCAGCATCATGCTCTCGATGTCGAAGCCGGCGCCGAGGAGCGCGAACGCCAAGCCAAGGCTGATCGCGGTCCCGAACCCGACGATTGACCAGAGCGCTGTCCCGAAAGAGACCCTCACCGCGAGGCCGTCGCCGCCGGAGTTAAGCGGGTCTCTCACGCCGCGGCCCCAGCCGGCCGGCCCTGGCATCCCGATAGCCCTCGAGGACGGCGCTCAGCGCCGCGCTCCGGTTGGGCCGCCCGAGGGCGTGGGCGGCGAAGGTGGCCAGGATCACGCCGCGTCGCAGCCACGAGAGCGGCACCGGAAGAGGACGGTGCCGCTCGCAGACGACGACCGTGTTGCGCGTCCCGAAGTAGAGATTGTGGGTCGACGCGGCGCCGCCCGTCGAGGCTGAGCCCTCGTGCCAGGCCCGCGCCTCCGGAACCAGGATCACCTCGAAGCCGGCGGCCCGGGCTCGCAGGGACAGGTCTACGTCCTCGACGTAGAAGAAGAGGTCCTCGTCCAGCATGCCGACCTCCTCGATGGTGCGCCTCGAGATTCCCATCAGGGCCCCGACGGCGCGGTCGGTGCGCAGACGCCGGCGGTAGCGTGGCCGGTCCCGGCGTCCCTGTCCGCGCGCTCGCCCCGAGTAGCCCAGCCAGGGCAGGAAGCGCTGCCCCGCGAACCAGATGTGATCCCGCCGGTCGGCGAGGTAGAGCTTCCCCGCCAGGATCCCCGCGCTCGGCTCCTCCCGGGCGGCGGCATCGAAGGCGGCGATGCAGTCCGGTGCGATCTCGGCGTCGTTGTTGAGCAGCACCACCCACTCGGCGCCCCGCTCCAGCGCCCGGCGAATCGCGACGTTGTGGCCGCCGGAGAAGCCGAGATTCCGGTCGTTCTCGATCAGCTCGACCTCCGGGTGCTGCTCGCGGATCGCATCCGCAGAGCCGTCGGTGGAACCCTGGTCGACGCAGACGACACCGATCGCGGGCTCGCGCACCTGCCGCAGCGACTCGAGGCAGGCGACGGTCGCCGACCGGTCGTTCCAGGAGAGGACGCTGACGTACCAGCTCGGTTCGGTCACGCCTGAACGGACCCGAGCCGCATGCCGCCGCGGCCGGACCGCGTTGCGAGCACGTACCACTGGAAGACCAGGAACTCGCTGGAGCGGCCGAGTGTGAGACGCTCCAGCAGCCGCCGCGGCGCCGAGAGCGGACTGTGCCCGACCGCGACGACGTCCCAGCCCGCGTCGGTCACGGAGGTGACCAGGTCGCGCCTGGTGAACCAGCGCAGGTGCGTGTTGTCGCGGTGGCCTCCTCGCTCCGTGTAGCCGAACGTGCCGCGAACGAACAGGTCCCAGGCGAGGGAGAGGTGGCGCGCGTTGGGAACCGACACCTGCAGATGGCCTCCCGGCGCCGCGACGGCGTGGAGCCGCCGCAGGACCGACCAGGGATCGACCAGATGCTCGAGGACGTCGTAGCAGAGCACCGTGTCGAACGGGCCCGCGAGGTCGTTCAGCGCCTCCTCGACGGTGGTGGCCATGATCTGGTCATAGACGCCACCGGCGGCAGCTGCCGCCTCGCGATCCGGCTCGATTCCCACCAGGCTCGCCGCCCCTTCGGATCGAAGCTGCCGGCCTACGGTTCCGGCTCCGCAGCCGACGTCGAGCACCTGGCCGAGGGGACGGGGAAGCATCGCGACCAGGTCGGGTCGCTCGTTCGCGTAGTAACCGTCGTCCTTCCGCCACGCTACGGAGCGCTGGGTGGCGCTCATGTCTGGCCTGCACCCTCCATCCGTCGCCGCGCTCGAGCGGCGCGCGCCACCGCCGCACCCACCCGGGCAAGGCCCGGAACGCCCCCGGCGAGTGCCGCCGCCCTGCCGCGGCGCCAGGCCGCTCGGTAGTCCCCGGCGCGATATCGCCGGCGGGCCTCACCGAGCAAGAGAGCCGTCCGGCTGCCGCGCACCCTGCCTCGGAGCTCCGGATACCGAGCCTCGACGATCGCCATCAACATCAGACCCTCCTCGAACCACTGGGCGCGATTGTCGGAGTCGGTGAGCTGCCCTGCGTGGCGGCGGTAGCGCACCAGCACCTCCTGGGAGACGACGCACGTACCCTGCCTGAACAGCTCGATGTCGAAGAGCCAGTCGGCGCCGTAGTAGAGCCGAGGATGGAGGCCATGTCGAGGGCGTGCCGAGGCCCGAAACATCGTCGCCGAGGGGAGATGCTTGTAGGTGGGGTCGAACCAGAGCTCCACTCCCCCCTCCCGAAGGGGCCGTCCGTTCTCGCGCTTCGTGAAGCTGCCCAGGCTTCTGCCCAGCTCGGAATCGAACACCTCCGCGTCGTGGCAGCAGCCGACGGCGTCGGGACGCTGCTCGAGCATGCTCACCTGCGTGGAGAGCTTGCCGGGGAACATGACGTCGTCGCCGTCGAGCCACGCGATCAGCTCGCCTCTCGCCGCCTTGAGCGCCCGGTTCGCCGCGACCGGTCTGCCCTCGTTTCGATCGCCCTTGATGACCCTGACGCGCTCGTCCTTTGAGGCGAACTCATCCGCGATCGAGAGCGTCCCGTCGGTTGAGCCGTCGTCGGAGATCACAAGCTCGAGGTCGCCGTAGTCCTGCGCGAGGACGCTCTCGACGGACTCGGAGAGGTACGCCTCCTCGTTGAAGACGGGCATGACCACGCTGACTCTGGGCTCGGGCATTTCGGCGCGCCAGGGTAGCGTCAGTCGGCCGAGCCCGATTGAGCGACCGTAACCTTCCCGCATGCCGCCCCGGGTCCTCTTCCTCCACGCCAACGGCGAGGACTACCTCTCCGACTCGCTGCTTCACGGATTGCGAACGGTTCTGGGCGAGTTCGCGGTTGACGTCCCGCGCCGAGATGCGCTCTACGAGGATCTGAAGGAGGCCCGGCGCGATCGCCTGTATGGCCGTGGCTTCACGCTGTACGGTCGCCTGCCTGAGCTCGAGGTCGATCGTGAGTGGCCGATTCAGCGCGCGCTCGAGGGCGAGTTCGAGATCGTGGTGATCGCCGACATCCACCGGAACTGGTCGCCCTGGGTGCGGCTGCGTCCGCTCCTGCGGCGCCTTCGCGCCAACGGCACCACCCTCGTCGCCCTCGACGGCGGCGATTCCGCCGTGATGTACCCCTACGGGCCGACCTGGTGGCGGCAGATGCGCCCCTGGCCCTTGCCCAGGGCCCATCGGCGCATCCTCTTCTACAAGCGCGAGTTGCAGCCACTCACCGCCCGCATCCGCTACTTCGGTTTGCTGCCGGGTGGCCTCGCCCTTCGCTTGCTCTCTCGTAGCGTCAGGCCGATCGCCTTCTCGATCCCGGAGGAGCATCTCGCTACAGGCGAGAAGGAGAAGACGAAGCTCCTCGCCACTCACGCCGTTGATCCGGAGGTTGCGAACGCGGTCGAGGGCGCCGTGGAGCGGTACGCGTTCAGCAGCGAGGCCGACTACTACCGGGACCTGCGGGCGTCACGGTTCGGGGTCACGACCAGGAAGGCGGGCTGGGACTGCATGCGCCACTACGAGCTGGCCGCCAGCGGTTGTGTCCCCTGCTTTCGCGACCTGCACCGAAAGCCACCCTCGGCCGGCCCGCACGGACTCGACGAGAGCAACTGCGTTCCCTACGGCGACGCGCGAGAGCTGCTCGACAGGATCGAGCGCATCGAGGAAGCTGAGTACGAAAGGCTCCGCCAGGGGGCGCTCCGGTGGGCGAGGGAGAACACCACGGTCCAGCGCGCGCGCGAGCTCCTCGCCGAGGCCCAAGGCTCGCCCGACTCCTGACATCCTGCGACTCGTCGTCTGATCAGATGGAGCCGCGTTCACCTCTCACCCGAGTCCACGTCGCCTGGAACTTCGTGGTGGACGCGCTCGTGCTCGCGCTACGAGCGCCCGGCATGCGCGAGAGAGGGCGGGTGCTCGGCCTGGCCGTCCGCGCGTTTCTCACGGTCGCCTCCCGGCAACCCGGCCTGCTCGGGCGGCTCTTCCGGGCGCCGAAGCTGCGCGAGTACGAGCTGCGACCCGCGCCAGACGCCCCGGTCCTGCGTCTGCGGTCCAACGACATGGTCGTGATGGAGGTGTATGGAGGCCGTCCGTACGAGCTCGACTACGAGCCACTCGGGGAGGTCGACTCGATCCTCGACGTCGGCGCGAATGTCGGCACCGCGTCCGCCTTCCTCGCGACCCGGTTCTCGGGAGCCAGGATCGTCGCCGTCGAGCCGAACCCGTTCACCTTCGAGCTGCTGCGTGAGAACCTGCGGAGGGCCGCGCCGGAGGGGATCGCCGTGAACGCCGCGGTGGTCGCCAGGCCGGGGAGCTACCAGCTCGAGCCGGGGACGTCCCCCAGCAACGACCAGGTAGTTGCCACCCCGGCCCGCGGCGAGGGAGACCTCGAGGCCTTGACCGTGGACGAGCTCCTCGATCGCTACCTGCCCGGCGGAGTGGACCTTATGAAGGTGGATATCGAAGGGGGCGAGCACGAGCTATTCGAGGGCGTGGCGGAGTGGGCGCCGCGCGTGCGAGCGATCGTTGCCGAGGTGCACGCACCGCTCACGACCGAGCGGGCGTGCGAGCTGCTTCGGGCGGGCGGCTTCGAGCCGCTGCCGGTCGCTCCGGGTCGGGCCCGACGCGAGCTGGTCTTCTGTCTCCGCGCAGGGCGGTCCCAGCCGGTCTCGGCGTGACCGATACGACTCGATCAGCTCAGCGCCCGCCGGTAGGACTCGATGGTCCCGCGTGCGGTGCGCTCCCACGTGAACTGCGCCGCGCGCAGCCGCCCCGCGTCCGAAAGCCGCTGCCGTAACTCCCCGTCGGCGAGCAGGGATCGGATGGCGCCGGCGATCTCTTCGGGCCGCTCATGATCGAAGACCAGGGCGGCGTCACCGGCGACCTCGAGCACGGCCTTGGCGCGGCCGCAGGCCACCGGAAGACCGCGGGCCATCGCCTCCAGGACCGGCAGCCCGAATCCCTCGTAGCGCGAGGGGAACACGAAGCAGGTCGAGGCGCGGTAGAGACCCTCGAGCTCATCGGCGGACAGCCAGCCGAGGAAGCGCACGTCCTGCGCGATTCCCAGCTCGGCTGCCTGCGTGCGAAGCTCGGCCTCATGCTGCGTCGAATAGCCGGGCAGCACGAGCAGGGGGCGCTCGGGTTCGGGGATCAGGGCCTGGGCTTCGAGCAGGCGGGGAAGGTTCTTGTGGGGCCGCTTGGTGGAGACGCTGAGCGCCAGCGCTCGGCCGTCGAGCCCGAGACGTCGCCGGAGCTCGGGCTCGCCGACGTAGTCGGTGAGGGGTCGGGCGCCATACCCTTGTGGTACCACGTCGATCCTCTCGGCGGGGATGTTCAGACGGCTGATGGCGTCGTCGCGGGTGCTCTCGGAGATCGCGATGACGCGCTTCGAACGGCGCGTCGCGGCCGGCATCAAGACGCGAACTCCCCAGCGACGCAGGCCGAAATGCGACCCGGACTCCATCAGGAAGATCAGGTCGTGAAGAGTCATGACGGCGGGCAGCCTTCCCCAGACCGGGCCCGTGTGGGCGAGGTTGTGCAGGAGGTCGATCCCGCTCCGAGCTGCAAGGCGCGGCAGGAGGAGCTGCTCCCCGCGCACCCAGTCGATCCGGTTTTCGGCGTGGATCGGGACGACCACCGCCTCGGCGAGCTCGGTCCACGGTCCCTCGCCCGCCGCCGCGGTCTCGCGGTTTATGAACGCCGTCAGCCTCAGCTCGGGCGCCGACTCCCGCAACGCCGGGATCAGCTCCCGGGCGTAGGTCTCCGACCCGCCGGTCTCGCCGGGAACCAGGTAGATGAGGTTGAGTCCTACGTGCATCCCGTAGATTGGCCGGCGGAAGCGCAGATGATCTGCAATTGATCTCGGTGATCATTCCAGTCCGCAACGGCGGCGAGGACCTGCGCCGCTGCCTCGATGCGATCGAACGCCAGGACGTCGACGATGAGGTCGAGGTCGTGGTGGTCGACTCCAGCTCCACGGACGGCAGCGCCGAACTCGCCCGCGCCCGTGGCGCCCGGGTGCACTCGATCCCTGTCGAGGAGTTCAACCATGGCGCCACCCGCAACCTTGGAGCCAAACTGGCCGAGGGTGACACCCTGGTCTTCACCTCGCAGGATGCCGCGGCGGAGGATGAGCGCTGGCTGTTCCACCTCATCGCCCCGCTCGAGGACGATCGCGTCGCGGGAGTGTACGGCCGTCAGCTCCCCCACCCTGACGCCTCGCCGCCGGAGCGATACTTCCTCGACTTTCTCTACGGGCCCGGCAGTCGTGTGCAGGAGGCGGCGACGCCCGAAGGCCTCTCGATGGAGACCACCCTGTTCTCGAACGTCAACGCGGCGATCCCGGGACGTTTCCTGGAGCGCTTTCCCTTCGTCGGCGACATCATCATGAGCGAGGATCAGGAGTGGGCGCGGCGGGTGCTGCTCGCCGGTCACCGGCTCGTCTATGAGCCCGAGGCGGCGGTCCGTCACTCACACGCCTACACGCTGCGATCCGCCTTCAGGCGCTTCTTCGACTCCGGCGCATCCGCGGACCGTGCGTACCTGGCCGGAGGGCGACCGTCGGGGCGCGTGCTCAGGCGGGCAGCGCTGCGATATGCGCGAGGCGAGCTTGGCTGGCTCTGGAGGACCGGACAACGTCACTGGATCCCCTACGCGATCCTCTATGAGGGGGTCAAGTTCTTGGGGGTGCAGCTCGGTGCGCGCCACCACCGCCTGCCCCTGCGACTGAAGATGCGACTCAGCGCCATTCCCTCATACTGGGCTTCGACCGAAGGGTCTCCATCACGAAGGAGCGCCGGGAGGTCGAGGCAGCAGGGATAGCGGCCTCTCGGCGGCTCAGGCTCAGGCAGGTTGCCGGGCGCAGCCGGGCCAGCGGTATGGCCTTGGGGCTCGACAGCGCACGGGAGGCGGCGCGTCCAGGACCTCGAGGATCTCGAGCTGTCCCCCGCCGACGCAAATGGCGCTCCGCTGGCGCGGCCCGGGGACGATGGCGATCAGCCCCCGCGCGGGCACCGGGCTGAAGGGATCGATCCAGATCAGGCTCCCCGGGCCCGCCTGCACCCGCAACCAGGTTCCGCGCCGGCCGGCTGGGATCGCCGCCGCCTCGGAGGCATCGCAGGGGATAGTCCGAGGTTTGGCCGAGAGCTGCTTCGCTCCCGCCGGCGGAGCGGTGGGGTCCGAGGTGGCGACAACTCCGGATCCGAAGACCTGCGCGGGGCGGTCCCCCATCGCATAGACGTGCTCCTCGATCGCTCCCACCCAGGGCCACTGCGCGAGCGTCTGGGCGAGGTAGGCGCCATCGCCGTCGAAGAGCACGTTGTAGCGGCCGCGCTGCTCCGCCAGGTATTCGGGCGAGAGCAGCTCCTCGCTGTGGATCATCAGCCCTCTGCGTCGGGCGTAGTAGAGGAGATCGGGCGACCAGCCCCAGCCGATGCCCAGAATCAGCTCGTCGGGGTCGGTCGCGCGCTTCAGAGGACGGGAGTACTCGAGGCCGGGCATGCTGCTGTCGTGCTGCGACCTCCAATAGCCGTCGGCGAGGACCAGCGACCAGAGAAGCATCGCCGCCGCCGCGATCGTCGCTGCCTGCGCCCTGGGCGCCAGCAACCGCGACCACGCCCAACCCGCCCCGAGGCCGAGCACCACGGCGATGCCCGGTGTGATCGCGACCTGGTAGTAGTCGTGTACCGAGTGGAGGTTGAAGAAGACCGCCGGCGGCAGCAGCACGGTGAGCGCCATCGCCAGCCAGAAGAGCCGCTGGCGCGACCTCCAGGCGGAGATCACGGAGAGCGGCAGCAGGATGAGGGCTGGGCCGGCAATCCACTTGATGAAGCGGCTCACGATCGGCGACCAGTGCTCCCAGTGCTCCCGCGAATCGAGAGTGCCGAAGTTCCATGTCCTGAGGTTCTCGCTGGTCAAGCTGAGCGTCGCGTCCGAGGCCGCTTTGATCGCATCGGCGTGACGGGTCCAGAGCAGAGTGAGGACGAACGGGATGGCGACGAGCGCCACCAAGCCGGGGCTGCGCAGCGAGCGCAACCACTCGCGGGTGCCGCGCGCATCCGGGGTACGCCAGGCGAGCGCGGGCAGGATCCAGAACGCCGCCGTGGTCGGCTTCACCAGCATCCCCACCGACCCGGCGGCCAGCGCCAGGGCCGCCTGGGAGGGGCGCCGCTCCTCCCGCCAGCGGATCGTCATCCAGGCGAATCCCACCGCCCCCGCGGTGGCCAGGTACTCGATCATCGAGGTGCGGCTCCAGAGCAGCGCGAAGGGAGAGGCGACGAAGAGGACGAGGGCGGCGATCGCGGCCGGCACGCTGGCGACGCGCCGCATGAAGCCGTAGAGCAGCAATGCGGTGGCGACGAAGCAGGCGAGGCCGGTGAGCCGCAGCGCGGCGTCGGGTGGGACCTCGAGCTTCAGCGGGGCGACCGCGAGCGTCTGGAAGAGCGGGAACTCCATCGGGACGTGGAACGGCGGCCCCAGCACGGGCGGCCCCGGGTGGAGCAGGTCGATCCCCTGCTGGCTGAAGATGAGCGCCGTATACGCGGTCTGCGTCTGCCGGAAGGCGTGCGCCTCCTGCAGGGGGTCATCGATCGAGTGCAGCCGGTAGACCACCGGCAGGGCGACGATCGCGGCGACGG
>JBOGZI010000107.1:0-5372 GCA_050697275.1 Solirubrobacterales bacterium
GTCGCCAGCGACTCGCCCGGCTCCGGCCGCCCGCCGTCGAGCCAGGCGCGCAGCTCGCGTTCCTGGCGGCGGGCGAGGCTGGCGACCTCGGACGGATCGCCGGCCCGGCGCTGGACGAGGGCCAGTGTCTGGAGCACCGAGTCGTGGAGGTGGGCGGCGAGCTCGGATCGCTCCTCGGAGCGGATGCGGGCGGCGCGCTCGAGCGTCACCCGGCGGATCAGGCCCCACCAGACCGGCGCGGAGATCAGCCCCAGGGCGATCATGACGACAAGGGTCGCGAGCACCGCGTCCCCCGCGGCGTCCAGCGCTCCGATCGCCCAGAGCACGATCAGCCCGGCGCCCAGCGCCAGCGCCATGCCGAAGACCGCCCATGAGGCGCTCGCCGCGGCGCGGGGCAGATCTCGCCCGCCCAGCACCAGCGCCGCCACCGCGACGCCGGTGCAGCCCGCCAGCGCCAGCAGCAGCCAGCCGGGCCCCAGCTCGGCGGTGCCTCCCTCGTGGAGGAGCAGCAGCACGCCGAGGGCGAGGATCGCGATCCCCGCCCCCAGCGCGCTCGGATCGGGACGGCTTACCGGCCGCATACTCGACGCTGCGAGTCTGCCTCCTCCGGGTCGTAATCGTCGTCGTCATCGAACCGACCGTGGTGGTCGTCGACCTCGTCCGGGTCCTCGTCGGTGACGATCATCTGGCCGAACTGGAGCTCGGCGTCGAGGTCGAGCCGCGGCGCCCTTCCGGTGGGCTCACCCTGATCGATCTCGGGGTGGAGCCCATCGCTCTTCTCTCCGGCGACGAGCAGCTGCCCGGCCTTGCCGGTCGCGTGTGCGTCGACGCAGACCTCGGAGGGAACGGAGACGATCATCTGCCCCATCCCGAGCTCCGCCGAGAGCGGGACTGTCTGTCCGGGCGCCCACGGCAGCCCGCGCAGGTCCACGATCAGCTGCCCTGTGCCCAGCTCGTACCCATCCTCGCGGAGGTCGGAGAAGCTGGTCGGCTGGTACTCACGCTGCCCGATCGACCCGTCGAAGCGGATGTCGGCGGCGGCAACGGCCCCGGCCGGGAGCGCGAGCAGCAGCGCCGCTCCGATCAGCCAGGGCAGCACCCGCCGGCGGACCTCGCCCACGAACGCGGCGGCTGTCGCCGCGACGCCCAGCGCGATCACCACGCCGGCCACCACGGTTCCGTGGCCGGTCGCCGTCACCCAGGCGCTCGCCGCCACCAGCCCGGCCGCCACCGCCAGCGCGGCCGCGACCAGGATCGTGACCAGTAGGACTCGCCCGAGACGGGCGCTGATCGGCTCGTCTGTGGGATTGCCGGAGCCATCGTCCTCGGGTACCGCGACCGCGAGAACGAGGTAGGCGAGCAGCCCGAGGCCGCTGAACAGCGCGGCGATCACGAACCCGGCTCGAACCAGGATCGAACTGACGCCGAGATGCTCGGCGAGGCCGCCCGCGACGCCCCAGATCATCCTGTCGTCGCTCGAGCGGAGCAGCCGGCGTCGTGGCCCGACCTGCTCCACCCCGTTCTTCTTCTTGGTCTTCTTCGCTTTCTCGTTCATGGGTCCGACGATGACGGCGGCGAGGCGATCCGTCTATTCGGAATCACCCCTAGGCGGCCCCTAACCATCCCGCAAGCGGCGGCAAACCGTGGGTGGCCGGCTTCGCCTCGCTAGCCTCGATTTCGATGGGCAAGCGGATCGTCGGCAGCCACTTCAACCCCGACGGCAAGCCGAAGCGGGGCTATCCCAACGAGGACGTCGCCAAGCGGGAGGCGGCCCGCCTCGGCATGACCTACTACCGCTGCGACTTCTGCGACCGCTTTCACCTGACGAGCAAGACGTAGCGGCTCCTGGCCGGTGCTTGCTTACATCCCTGTTGGCTGGGAGTCCCCGCCCCAGCCGAGAGCGCGACGACGGGCTCGCGGCAGCTTGCTCACGACTCTCGGCGGGGTTCATCGCCCGAAAGTTGGCCGGTCGACCGTCGTGCGGCCTGGGGGTTGCGCCAGGAAGCGCAGCAGCTCGGGCACGATGCGCTCATGCGCGTCCTCCTGGAGGAGGTGGCCGGCGTCTTCCAGGCGGGTGACCTCCGCGGTCGGGAAGGTGCGCAGCCACAGATTGTCGAGCATCTGGGGCGTGAACGCGGGGTCGCGCATCCCCCACATGATCCGGACCGGCTTGGAGCGGAAGTGCTCCTCGAGGCCGCGCTCCAGCCGGCCGGTCAACTCGGCAACCGGCCCCGTTCCGCTTACCGGTATCTCGCGAGGGAACACGAGCACGCCGGTGCGGCTCGACCGCCAAACGTCCAGTCCTCGCGCGCGTTCGCCACGTTCGGAATCACCCTTCACATCGAGGCCGATGTTCTGGACTTGACACTACGCGGACGGTCCCAGCCGCGTGGTGGCGCCCCGAGGGGTCGAGGGGTTAGTGGTACTCGTGGACGACCGCGTGCCCCGTGCCACGGGCGATCATGTAGCGGTTGGCGTACCAGGCGAAGGGGTAGGCGATCACGAAGCCGATCGCGATCGCGATGTAGAGCCATGGGTCGATGATCTCCGCCTCCATCGCGCCCGGCACCAGGGCGACGAAGGCGTTGTCGATCACCTCCATGATCGTGATCGAGACGGTGTCCGCGGCGAGCGCGGTGCTGACGATCGCGCCGGCGGGCAGACCGGCCTTGACCAGGGGGACCGAGGTGAGGCCGAAGCCGAACAGATAGGCGAGCCCGACCGCGAGCGCGATCTGGGCGACGTTCCCCCAGCCGAGGGCGGTGGCGATCATCATGCCGGTCACCTCCCCGATCGCGCAGCCGGTGAGGCAGTGGGTCGTGGCGCTGACCGCGAGCCGGTTGAGGCTCGAGCCCGGCTCGGTGGCGTGGCCGTGTTCGGCGGCAGTTGCCTGCTCCATCCCCCCTGTTTAGCGAATCTGTCAAGGCCGGACGATCGCCACAGGCGCCTTGCTTATGATCGCCGGGATGGAGGCGCTGACGCCCCTGCTCGCCGATGCCGGTTCGAACCTGCTGGCGGCGCGGTACCAGATGGCGTTCACGCTGGGCTTCCACATCATCCTGGCCTGCTTCGGCGTCGCCTTCCCCGCGATCATGCTGATCGCCGAGTACCGGGGCCGCAAGCACGGGGACGCCGAGGCGCTGCTGCTCGCCCGGCGCTGGTCGAAGGTGGTGGCCGTGCTGTTCGCGGTCGGCGCGGTCAGCGGCACGGTGCTCTCCTTCGAGCTGGGGCTGCTCTGGCCCGAGATGATGGGGCGCTTCGGCGACGCCTTCGGGATCGGTTTCGCGATCGAGGGGATCTTCTTCTTCCTCGAGGCGATCTTCATCGCCGTCTACATCTACGGCTGGAACCGGCTGCCGGGCTGGGCGCACTTCTGGAGCGGGGTGCCGATCGCGATCGCGGGGGTCGGCGGGGCGGCCGCCGTGGTCTCCACCAACTCCTGGATGAACACCCCGCGGGGATTCGAGCTGGGCGCCGACGGAAACGTCACCGAGATCGACGTCTCGCAGGTCCTGCTCAACCCGGCCTTCGGGCACGAGTTCCCCCACATGTGGCTCGCCGCCTTCATGGTCACCGGGTTCCTGGTGGCCTCGGTCTACGCGGTCGGCATGCTCCGCGGGCGGCGCGACCGCTACCACCGGCTCGGGTTCCTGATCCCCTTCACCGTCGCCGCGATCGTGACGCCGGTGCAGATCTTCGTCGGCGACATCGCCGCCCGCGAGGTCTACAACGACCAGCCGGTCAAGTTCGCCGCGATGGAGTGCGTCTATGAGACCGGCGACAACCAGGCCGAGCACATCGGCGGCATCTGCACCGACGGCGAGGTGAAGTACGCGATCTCGATTCCGGGCCTCGACTCGCTACTGGCCGGCTTCAGCACGGACACGGTGGTCCAGGGGCTGGAGGACTTCCCCGATGACGAGGAGCCGCCCTCCCCGACCCTCCTGCACCTCTCCTTCGACACGATGGTCGGGATCGGGACGGCGCTGCTGGCGCTCGGGGCATGGTTCGGGTTCGTCTGGTGGCGCCGCCGCGAGCTGCCGGGGACGCCATGGTTCCTGCGCGCCTCGGCGGTCGCCGGGGTGGCCGCGATCGTGGCGCTCGAGTGCGGCTGGATCGTCACCGAGGTCGGCCGCCAGCCCTGGATCGTGCGCGACTTCATGCGCACCGAGGACGCGGTCACCGGCGCCCAGGGCCTCTGGTGGGTGTTCGCGGCGACGATGGCGATCTACGCCGTGCTCGGCGTGGTCGCCGTGGTCGTGCTGCGCGCCTTCGCCCGTCGCTGGCGCGAGCAGGACGGCGTCGAGCTCGAGGGCCCCTACGGCCCGGACCCGGGCGGGTCGGGGGAGGTGGCCAGATGAGCAAGGCGGAGGCCGTCGCGGCCATCCTCACCACCGGGATCACCCTCTACGCCGTCTTCGGCGGGGCCGACTTCGGCGCGGGGATGTGGGACCTCGTCGCGGGGCAGGGATCCCGCGCGGACAAGGCCCGCGCCCAGATCGATCGCTCGATCGCCCCGGTCTGGGAGGCGAACCACGTCTGGCTGATCTTCGTCCTGGTGGTCGCCTGGACCGCCTTCTCGCCCGCCTTCGCGGCGGTGATGAGCACCCTCTACATCCCGCTGGCGCTGGCCGCCCTCGGCATCGTCCTGCGCGGCTCGGGCTTCGCCTTCCGGCACGCGCTACCCGGGCCGGTGCGCGGGCCGGCGACCAGGGTCTTCGGGGTCTCCTCCCTGCTCACCCCGTTCTTCCTGGGGACCGTGGTCGGCGCGATCGCCGCCGGCGAGGTCCCGGCGGACGGCGGCGGCGACCCGACCGCGAGCTGGACGGGGACGCTGCCGCTGCTCACCGGGGCGATGTTCGTGGGGGCGGCCGCCTATCTGGCCGCCGTCTTCCTCGTCCGGGACTCCGGCGCCGCCGGGGAAGAGGAGCTGCGGCGCTACTTCGCCCGCCGGGCGCTGGTCTCCGCCGTCGTCGCGGGGGCGCTGGCGGCGGGCGGGATCCTGGTGCTCCACTCCGACGCCCGCTTCGTCTACGACGGGCTGGTCGGCCCCGGCCTGCCGCTGGTGATCCTCTCCGGGGTCTGCGGAGCGGCGGCTCTCGGGCTGCTGGCCTGGGGGCTCTCGCGCGGCTTCGACGCGCGAGTCAGCTTCCTGATGCGGGCGGCGGCCGTCGGCGCGGTGGTCGCGGTCGTCTGGGGATGGTTCGTGGCCCAGCATCCCTATCTGCTGCCGGAGTCACTGACCATCGACGAGGCGGCCGCCGCCTCCGCCAGCCTGACCACGGTGATCGTCGTCTTCGGCATCGCGGCGGTGCTGGTGATCCCCTCGCTCGCCCTGCTCTACGTGCTCTCCCAGCGCAGCGCCCTGGAGT
>JBOGZI010000108.1:0-9989 GCA_050697275.1 Solirubrobacterales bacterium
AGCCGCGAGACACCGAGCCCCCGGCGCCCGAGCCGGCCGAGCCCCCGGCGCCCGAGCCGGCCGAGCCCGACGTCGATCCTCGCGAGCCGCGAGCCTAGGATCGGCGGATGGCGCGCGGGGTATCGCTGCGAGACTTCCGGCCCGGGGACGCCGAGGCCGTGCACCGCTGGCTCAACTCGCCGGCGGCGACCGCCAACCTGCTCGAGCACCGCGACACCTTCAGCCTCGACGACGCCCGCCGCTGGGTGGAGCGAGCGATCGAGCAGGCCGAGGACCAGGGCGCCGAGGACCGCAAGTGGGCGATCGAGTTCGAGGGGATCGACGAGCCGGTCGGCTACACGGCGCTCTACGGCCTGCGCAGGCAGACGGCGCCGGAGCTGGGCGCGGTCGTCGGCGACGAGCGGGTGCGCGGCAAGGGTGTCGGTCGGGAGGCGGAGCGGCTCACCAACCTGAAGGCCTTCGAGGAGTTCGGCGCGCACAAGGTCTATGGCCGCATCCCCGCCACCAACGAGGCGGCCAAGAAGGCCGTGATCTACAACGGCTGGCGGCAGGAGGGGGTGCTGCGCAGCCAGGTGCGGCACGGGGACGAGCTGATCGACGTCGAGCTGTGGGGCGGCTTCCGCGAGGATCTGCCCGAGCCACCGGAGGATTGAGCTGCGCGCCGCCCTGATCGAGGACGGCGGCGCCGCCGCCTCGGAGCCCGCCCAGTTCTTCCGCTCGCCCGAGTTCCTGGCGGCGGAGCGGGTGACCCACACCCTGACGATCGACGGAGAGGACCCCGTCGCGCTGCCGCTGATCGTGCGCCCGATCGAGGGCACCGGGCTTCGGGACGCGATCTCCCCCTACGGCTACCCGGGAGCCGCCGGCGCCCCCGAGCGCCCCCCGGACCCGGGGGCGGTCGACTGGTCCGAGACCGGGCTGGTCAGCGTCTTCGTGCGCGACCGGATCGGCGGGAAGGGATCTCTCGCCGGGGGCACCGAGCGCTCGCGGGTGCAGATCGCCGACCCGGGCGCAGACGGTGGCGTCCGCAAGCGGCTTCGCGAGCAGATCCGCCGCAACGAGCGCCGCGGCTGGCGGGTCGAGGCGGTTCGTGGAAGGGACGCCGGCGAGCCCGCCCGGAGCGCCTTCGAGCGCACCTACGCGCAGACCATGGCCAGGACGGACGCCGCCGAGCGCTACCTGTACGAGAGCGAGTACTTCGAGCGGCTGCTGGGCAGCGAGCCGGCGTGGCTGCTGCTGGCCGTCAAGGGGGACGAGGGACCGACCGCCGGCGCGATCGCCGCGGCCAGCGACGGTCACCTGCACTACTACCTGGGCGGGACCGCCGCCGACGCGCTCACCGACTCGCCGATGAAGAACGTGTTCGCCGCGATGATCGACCTCGCGCGTCAGCTCGGGCTGGCGCTCAACCTGGGCGGCGGGGTGCAGCCGGGCGACTCGCTGGAGTCGTTCAAGCGCGGCTTCGCCAACGCCGACGCCCCCTTCCGCACCCACGAGGTCGTCTGCGACGCGGAGGCCTACGAGCGGCTCAGCGGCGCCTCAGGGCCGGCCCCGGCGGGCTTCTTCCCGGGCTACCGGGCCGGTTGAGCGCCTCGCCCGCAGCTCTCGCCGCTTCGCCCGCAGCTTTCGCCGCTTCGCCCGCTGCTTGCGCTTGCACTTCTTGCACTTCTGGCAGGCCTTGCTCGCCTTGCCCTTTCGCTTGCAGCGCCGACACGGCTTCCTGCACGCTACCCGGCCGCCGATCCGCTTCTGCACGGCCGTTCGGATTGACGGGAGGTACGAGTAGAGGCCGCCCGGACAGGCCGTCAGCCCGAGGTCGAGGTGGCCGGAGATCCGCGGCGCGGTGATCACGCTTCCGCTCGGGTACTTGTTCTGCGAGCCGCCCCCGGAGGTGAGCGAGATCGTGCCGGTCGCCGGGGTCGCCTTGCTCACCTTCAGCTTCCAGGCGAGGTACTGGATGATCGAATCCACCGCCGCCGGGGTCGGTGCCTCGCTGGTGTGGTCGCCGACCGAGGCGATCGAGGTGGTCTCGTCGTTGAAGCCCTGGGCGTGAGCGCCTACGACGGGGGACTGCAGGCCCCCCGCCCGCCCTTCGTAGAGCGTGCCGTAGCGGTCGACGAGCGCGTTGTAGCCGATGTCGTCCCACCCGTTGCCGTAGACGTGGAAGCGGCAGATCCCGAGCACGATCCCCGGCGCCTCCTCCGGCGTGTAATCGTTGGCGCTGACCGTGTGGTGGACGACCGCGGCCCCGACGCTCCCGTAATCGGGGCGGCCGCGCGGAGGACAGCCTGTTCCCGGCGTGTCGGCGCCCCACCCTGCCCGCGGGGTGATCGGCGGCACCGGGGCGCCGGCCTCGGCGACGGTCGCCGTGGCGAGCGAGACGAAGGCGGTGTTGATCGCTCCGCGCGCCGCGTGCAGCAGCCGGGACGCGGTGCCGCCGGCCGTGCCGCTGACGTTGACGAAGTGCAGGGTGCCGTCGGGCCGGAAGGGCGCCCTCACCTGGACCTGGTCGGCACCGCCCGCATAGATCGGGGTGCCGTCCGCCTGCTCCACCCACCCACTCCACGAGCCCCCGTCGTCGCGGACCCGGATCTCGAGCTGGCGCATCTCCTGGGCGATCCCGACCAGATCGAACTCGTGCGGCGCCTCTACCGGGGCCGAGATCCAGCGAGCGGGCCGTTCGCCCCGCTCGGAGGCGCGCGCCAGCCGCTTCACCGCGTGGCGGGCGAGCCGCTTCGACCCGGGCACAGACCGCTCGAAGTCCACCCCGCCCGGGGTGTACGGACGCAGGGAGAGCGCCGGCGCCGCCACCCAGGCGGCGAACACCGCGATCACCAGCGCTATGACTGCGAGCAGCTTCCAGCGCATCTTCTGTCCGGAA
Source organism: Solirubrobacterales bacterium (assembly GCA_050697275.1). Classification (GTDB taxonomy): domain Bacteria; phylum Actinomycetota; class Thermoleophilia; order Solirubrobacterales; family 70-9; genus JBOGZI01. Next base: position 2,882 of record JBOGZI010000108.1, read on the forward strand.
CACGCCATAGGGGCTTGTGTTTCTCTTAACAGCGGCCGATTCCCCGATTGAACGAGGGGCTGCATGCGACGAATCGCGTTGCTCACATCCCTGCTCGCCATCGCCCTGCTCGCCGCCCCGGCGCAGGCGCAGCAGCTGGTCCCCTTCGGCGGTCAGACCTACGCCTCGCCCTACTACGTCACCGGCGAGCCGGGAGATCCGAGCCGGATCTACGTGGTGGAGGCCGCCGGGCGGATCCGCGTGGTGGACGACGGCACCACGCAGGCCGGCGCCTTCCTCGACGTCAGCGGCGACGTCTGCGATTCGGGCGACGGCTGCGGCGGCGAATCGGGGATGTTCTCGATGGCGCTGGCGCCGGACTACGCCACCAGCGGCCTCTTCTACGTCTTCTACACGCGGGTCGCCGCCGCGGGGCACGATCTGGTGATCAGGGAGTTCCGGCGCACCACCAACCCGAACGACGTGGACGAGAGCACCGCTAGGGACGTCCTGGTCATCCCTCATCCGGCTGCCGCCAACCACAACGGCGGGCAGCTCCAGTTTGGTCCCGACGGCTACCTCTACATCGCCACCGGCGACGGTGGCGGGGCGAACGACCCCGGGGGGAACGCCCAGAGCCTGGACAGCCTGCTCGGGAAGCTGCTGCGGATCGACCCGGCTGGAACGCAGCCGCTCGAGTACGAGAGCCCGGCTGACAACCCGTTCGCGGGCGCGACTCCCGGGGCAGATGAGATCTACGCCTACGGCCTGCGCAATCCCTACCGCTTCTCCTTCGATCGGCTGACCGGCGATCTGATCATCGGGGACGTCGGCCAGGGGGCCTGGGAGGAGATCGATTTCGTGCCCGCCGGCGGCGCGGGCGGCCTCAACTTCGGCTGGGACTGCTTCGAGGGGACTGCGTCGGCCACCTCGAGCGGCGAGCCGCAGTGCAACCCGATGCAGGGGGTCCACAGCCCGCCCGTCCATCAGTACGCCAACCCTCCGGGGCCCGGCAACGCCGCGATCAACGGGGGATACGTGGTCCGCGACACCACCGTGCCATCGCTGCTGGGCCGCTACCTCTACGCGGACAGCTCCGGGGCGTTCCCGGAGATCCGCTCGGTGACGCTCTTTCCGGGGGGCGCGAGCGGGGACGCCAGCACGGGGCTCGCCGGCGGCACCTCGTCCTTCGGCGAGGACGCCTGCGGGCACGTCTACGTGGCGCATTTCGACGGGACCGTGAGCCGCATCCAGCAATCCACCGCCGAACCCGCCTGCGCGCCGCCGCCGGCGGCGGTGACGCCGCTGCCGCCGCTGCCGCCCACTGCCTGTCCGGGATCGCCGGGCTGCGACGCCCACGGCCCCCTGCTCGAGCTCCAGCTGGGCAAGGCGAGGCGCGCCGCCAAACGGGGCAAGGTGACCGTGGTCCTGAGCTGCAGCGAGGGCTGCACCGTGCGGGCGAGCGGGAAGATCGTGCTCGCGGGCAGGGACATCGGGCTCGATCCCGACCAGGAGACGCTGCCCGCCTGGCGCAAGGGTGCCCTCAGCCTCGACCTCTCGCGAAACGAGAGACGACGCCTGCGCCGCAAGCTGGCACGTGGCAGGAAGGCGAGGGCGGCTCTCGACCTGGTCGCCTCGGACCCGCTCGGGAACGAGGGAATCGTCGAGCCGCGCGTTCGGCAGCGCCGCTAGAGGCTGATCGGGACGTTCTCGGGGCCGTTGCCCCGGAAGGTGTCTCGGAAGTTCCGGACCACGTCGAGCACCACCTCGTTGTACTCGGGGCAGACCACCTGGTTCTGCCAGGCCGTGACCGCCACCGCGTAGTCGGGCGGCTTCGATGCGTAGGGCGCCTCACCGTCGGGGAAGAGGAGGATCCCGTCGGGGTCCTCGTCGAAGACGCCCTTGAGCGCGAGCTGCTCCTCCTCGGGGAGCTCCGGGTCGTAGTGGATCTCGATCCTGCCGTGCTCCATCGAGTGCACCGTCCGCGCGGTCGGCGGGCGCTCCCGGTAGGCCCCGTCCGCCAGCGCGCCGGACCCGTTCTCCGCCGGGGCCCCGTAGTGGTCGCCCGAGGTGGGTGGGACGGTCTTGTAGGCGCCGGGCTCGTCGCCCTGCGCCTCGTCGGTGAAGTGGCTGTTGCCCTCGTCGGGCAGGTTGAGGTTGAGCTCGCAGCCCGCCATCCTGGCCGACTGCTCGAGGTCCCCGAGCTGGATCGGGGGAGGCGCGGTGCCCTCGCGCTCGTCGCACTCGAGGCCGTCGGTGACCCCGCTGTCGATCTCCACGTGCGCGTTCTCGCCGCAGCTGCTGCCCCCGCCGTTCCCGCCGCCGTCGCCGCCGCTGGTGACCACGACGACGAGCCCGGCGAGCACCGCCGCGCCGAGCAGACCCGCGACGACGTACCCGGCGATCAGCCGGCGTCGCGCCGACGATTGCTCGTGCTGCTCGGCGGCGAGCCGCTCGGCCCGCAGGCGCTCCTTTTCCTCTCGGCGACTGGACATACCGGCATGAATCTAACGAGCGCGCTGAAGGTGCGCTTAGCCCGCCGAGGCGACTTCCGCCGGGCGCTCCTCCGCCCGGCCCTCCCAGACGTCGTCGAGGAAGGTGGCGAGCTCCTCGTCCAGCCGCTTGGGGGTGATCCGCCATTCGAGGATCGAGTTCGCCTCGGTCAGGCGGGTGTTCGGCAGCTCCTCCGCGAGCATCCCGGAGTCGGAGAAAGGATGGAGCGGGTCGGCGTGATGGCCGATCACCAGGGTCGGCTGCTCCATCCTCACTCGCTCGTCGTGGTGGGGCGCGGAGGCGCCGAGGAAGAGGCCCTCGAGCACCGCGTTCGACGGCACCGGGTCCTGCCGCAGCCAGTCGAGCCCGATGTCGATCAGCATGTTGGTGCGCGGGATTCTCCCGGCGAGGCTGGAGACGACCTTGAGCAGGGGGGTTCCGAGGCGCAGCGCCACCATGATCGGGGCGAAGGTGACCGCCGCCGCGAGCAGGGCGTTGTCGAGCACGGGCATCTCGATCATCATCGCCTTCACCCGCTCCGGAAAGTCCTTGGTGGCGGTCAGGCTGACGTTGGCGCCGAGCGAGGTCCCCCCGATCACCGCCTTGTCGAGCTCGAGGTGGTCGAGCAGACCGATCACCTGCTGCGCGAAGAAGGCCATCGAGTAATGGACCATCTCCGGCGGGCGGTCCGAGGTGCCGTGGCCGAGCAGGTCCACAGTGACCACCCGGTTGCCGCGCTCCGCCATCGCCGGTCCGAGCCGCTCGAACATGCGGCGGTTCATCAGCAGTCCGTGGATCAGGACCAGGGGGCGATCCCCCTCGCCGTAGACGTCGAAGTGGATCTCGTGACCGTTGTGGTCGAACTCCGGCATCTGCGGGAGTCTAGGAACCCGCCGGATGCCGCCGCTAGGGGGCGGTCGCGGCGGTGGGCTCGCTCGGGCGCTCCTCCCAGGGCCGGGCCGCCCGCAGCGCGCCGAGGATGGCGCGGGTGGCGGGCCAGCGGTTGAGCGCGTAGAAGTGGATCCCGGGGGCCCCGCCGCGGAGCAGCTCGGCGCACTGCTGCGCCGCGTAGGCGACGCCGAGCTCGAACTCGACGCGCTCGTCGCCGCCCGCCGCCTCCATCGCCTCTGCGAGCGGGGCGGGGATTCGCGCGTCGCACAGCTCGCAGATCCGGGCGATCTGCGCATACCCGGTCATCGGCATCACGCCCGCGATGATCGGTACGTCGATGCCCGCCGCCCGGGCCGCTGGGACGAAGTCGAAGTAGGCGCGGTTGTCGAAGAAGAGCTGGGTGATCAGGAAACCGGCTCCGTTCTCGACCTTGGTCTTCAGGTAGGCGATGTCGGCCTCGAGGCTCGCCGCCTCCGGGTGGACCTCGGGGAAGCAGGCGCCCCCGATCGCGATCTCGGGATGGGACTCCGAGATCAGCCCGGAGAGCTCGGCGGCGCTCGCCAGCCCTCCCTCGGGCTGCACGAAGTCGGGCTCGCCTCGCGGAGGGTCGCCGCGCAGGGCGAGGATGTTCTCGATCCCCGCGTCGGCGATCCGTTCGACGACCTCCCGCAGGCTCTCCGTCGTCTCGCCGACGCAGCTCAGGTGGGCCATCGCTTCGACCCCGTACTCGTCCCTGATCGCCCGGGTGGTCTCCAGGGTCCCCTCGCGGGTCGCGCCCCCTGCCCCGTAGGTGACCGAGAAGAAGTTCGGCTCGAGCTCGCGCAGCACCTCCACGGTCTCGAACAGGGCCAGCCGGCCCTCCTCCGTCTTCGGGGGGAAGAACTCCACGGAGAAGCAGGGCCGCGTCGAGGCGAGGATCTCGTCGATGCGCATAGCGGGGGAATCGTAGAGAGCGTCAACCGGTATAGGTGCATGCTTGACCACGGTCGAGAGGAGGCGAATGTGGAGCAGAGACTGAGCCTGGTCACGCTCGGCGTCTCGGACGTCGCCAGGGCGCAGGCGTTCTACGAGGGGCTGGGCTGGCGCGCGGATGGCGAGGCGGGGGAGGGCGCCGATCATGTCGTCTTCTTCCAGGCCGGCTGCATGGTCGTGGCGCTCTGGAGCCGCGCGAAGCTCGCCGAGGACAGCGGGGTCGAGGACTCGCCGGGCTGGGGCGGGGTGACGCCCGCCTACAACTGCCGCTCGCCGGAGGAGGTCGATGCGGTGATCGAGGAGGCGCGAGCCGCCGGCGCCAGAATCGCCCGCGCCGGCGCCGAGACCTTCTGGGGCGGCTACTCGGGGGTGTTCGTCGATCCCGACGGCCACCCCTGGGAGGTCGCCCACAACCCCCGCTGGACGATCCACGAGGACGGTGCGACCACCCTCGACTGAAACGAGATGGAGCCAGCCGGACTCGCGGCGTAAGTGATCCAGCGATCGCTTACTCGACCCGAGCGGCGAGGCCCTGCAACGCGCCGTCCAGATTCCGGCCGAACTGCCCCCGCGCGAGCTTGAAGGGCAGCCGGAACCACCACGTTGGAGCGAAGGCCTGGATGTAGGTCACCAGGGAGCGGCCGTCCTCGAGTGCCTCAATGGTGACCCGCTCGTTGATCGACTCGAAGATCCCTCTGGACAGCGCGACCGCCCTGAACGCAAACCGCTCACCGACGTCCCAGCCCACGAACTCCTCCTCGATATCCAGGCCGGGCAGGCTGACGCGACGCCGGGCGCCAACACCCGCCGCTGCGCCGGTGACGGCGACGCTCTTGACGGCGTCGAACCACTTGGGCCAGGACTCGTGATCGGCGAGTGCTTCCCAGATGGCGTTCGGCGACGCGGCGATCTCCCGCTCCGCCGAGCATCGGTCGGGCGCCTGCTCGATCCAGGAATCGGGGTGCTTCGTACCCACTGGCCGCATCGAGCGGACCATATGACACAGAGGCAGTGGAGCTAGCCGGACTCGAACCGGCGACCTCCTGGGTGCGATCCAGGCGCTCTCCCAACTGAGCTATAGCCCCGTGGACGTATGTTGCGCACGCTGACGGTGCGCCTTGATTCCAAGGATACGCTGTCCTCAGGGTGAGCTCAGGATGAGCTTTGGCGGCCGATTGACGCTGTTCGTGGTGCTGATCGTCTTGGTACCGACGCTCGCCCTGCTCGGAATCCTCTTGATCGTCAGCGAGGAGTCGCGGGGCGGCAAGGCGGACGCTCGTCTGGCCGCCGGCCTGGAGACCGCGGCCGCCCTCTTCTCGGAGCGGGTCTCCGACGCCCGCTCGGAGGCGCGGGCGCTGGGCGGAGACCCGAGGCTGGCGGCGGCGCTCAGATCGGGTGAGCGCTCCGCGCTCGCCGCCTTCGCCCGAGCGTCGGCGTCGCCACCGGTCGAGGCGGTCGAGGTGGTCGACGAGGACGGTGTGCTGATCTCGGCTGCGGGCAGCGAGGAGGCGGTCGCCTTCGCCGACGTCGGCCTGCTGCGCAAGGGGCGGCCGGCCGGGACGCTGCGGGTCTCGACCACCGCCGGCGACGAGTACGGCGAGCAGGTCGGAGCGCTGACCGGGAAGGACTACGTGCTCAGCCGCAACGGCAGGCCGATCGCCGCCTCGGCGACCCCGCCGGGCGATCCGCTCGGCGAGGGTGAGACGGCCGACGTCGAGGTCGACGGCCGCGAGCTGCGCGCCCACCTGCAGACCCTGGATCCGGACGACGATGAGACGCTGCTGCTGCTCGGGCCGCGCAAGGAGGGGAGCTTCCTCGCGTTCGGCCTGCCCGGCGTGGGGGTGCTGGTCGGCTTCCTGCTGCTGGCGCTGGCCTTCGCCTACTGGCTCGCCAACGCGCTCACACGCCTTCACACCCAGGTCGAGCAGCGCGCGGCGACCGACTCCCTCACCGGGGCCTGGAACCGGCGGCGGATGGAGGAGCTGCTCGCGCGGGAGGCACAGCGGTCGATCCGGTTCGAGCACCAGCTCTCGGTGCTGATAGTCGACATCGACGACTTCAAGACGATCAACGACCTTCGCGGCCATCTCCAGGGCGACGCCGTGCTGCGCGCCGTCGCCGACGAGCTCGAGAAGGGCACGCGCTCGATCGACATCGCCGCTCGCTGGGCGGGGGATGAGTTCGCGCTGGTGCTGATCGAGACAGGGGCGGAGGGAGCGCGCATCCTGGCCGAGCGACTCTGCGCGGCGGTCAGGGATCTGGAGGTGCCTCTGCGGGCGGGCGGCACCATGGGGGTCACGATCAGCATCGGCGCGGGCACCCTGCCTGACTCCGCCACCGACGCCGAGTCCCTGCTCGAAGCGGCGGACATGGCGCTGCTGCGTGCGAAGCGGGCGGGCAAGGATCAGATCCGCAGCGCGCCCACCAGCAGGTTCAGGCGCAGCACGCCCGCCCCCCCGGCCGTCGGCAACCACTCCTGAAAATTGGTCGCCCGGGTGCACGTTCGGGCCGAGCCTACGGGTATCACATAGGGCCTACACCTCTTAAGCTAGGCGGCTAGGACCACGCCGCGAGGCACCTATGGGCATTCTCGACGACGCTATTCGCGACCACCTGGACCTGAAACGCAAGCACGGCGCCCGGGATACCGAGCTGAGCGAGCTAGAGGACGAGGCGCTCGGCTCGGGCGAGGGGCCGGATCCGTTCGCCTCGAGCGACCTGTTCACGGAGGGGGGGAGGCCCGAGGAGGGCGAGGCCGCCCCCGGGCGGGAGG